>JAJXVI010000053.1 GCA_021782195.1 bacterium
GGTCAACGGGATGGGGCGCGTATCGTTGAGAACGTTGAAAGCGCGCTCGCGAACCCTGCGGCCGAGAAATCGTGCCTTCTCAAGACACGCCTCGCGGTCCAGGCCCGGCAGGAACAACACGAACTCATCTCCGGCGTAGCGGATGGGATATCCGGCCGTGTCGACGACTTCGCGCACCAGACTCCCAAGCGATGCCAGGACAGCGTCACCGGACAGGTAGCCAAAGCTACGGTTGACGCTACCCAGCAGGTCGACATTCATCACGATGAGACCGAGCGCGGTTCCCTCTTCCTGCGCCCTGCGTATCAGTTCTTCCTCGATGTTGTGAAAAAAGCGCCGGTTGTACAGGCCGGTCAGTTCGTCGCAATAGAGCAGGTACCACGCCTGCTCGGCCGGTTCAACGGGCGCCTCGGGATCGTGCCACGTGTCCAGCTGCTTGCCTCCCCGCAAGTATCCCCTTGGGCCGGCCCCGAGAGGGGACGGGCAGACAGATTCGACGCAGCACGGGGGTGCGCCCTTCCAGGCCGGAGCAGACTCTACCGGTGGTGATGCATGAAAATCGGCGGAGTATGGATGAACACGGAGGCCTCGCTGGCGGGAGCAGACTCTACCGATGGTGATGGCGCACCGGAGGCCGGGCCAGCGTTCGTTCGTTCTGACAAAAAATGCACGGACGGATTGCAGACAAGAGGCTCGGAAGGAGATTGGCGACAACCGGACCATCGCGTTCGCGCATCTCTTGCACGTCTCTTGCGTCAACCCGCTCCGGTCTGATATGATGAACGCGGCAAGACCACCAGCACACGGGGGTGACAGGTTTCGACGGGGAGTGTTTCGGTGGAGCACGCGAGCCGAGATCCCGCGGTCTCGTTAAACAGCGGGAAAACAACAAACGCCAACAATAACACATTGGCTCTCGCCGCTTAGCGGCGACGTTCACCCGTCCTCGTCGGCAGGGGCGGTCCTGGGCGTCACATATGCCGTCTACTCCTGCACAAACGCTTCGATGAGCGGGGGGAATTCAAGAAGCTAGGGACGCGATGGATCCTGTCCGTGGGAGCCACGCCGGCCGAACCCCAAATCATGGAACACGCTCGTAGTGGGTTCCGTCGGGATCTTTTCGGACGCGGGTTCGATTCCCGCCACCTCCACCATCCGCAACACGCGGCCACCGAAATCGACGGTGGCTGTTCGTGTTGGAAGTCATCCTGGAGGTCGCCATTGAAAGCCATCCGTGTCTACCGCTTCGGTCCCCCGAGCGTGCTGCAGCTCGAAGAGGTCGCGCTCCCGGTTCCAGGACCCGGCGAGGCACGCGAACTTGCCGCTCACCTCAACCTCGCGCGCGTTCTGGAACCGCTTGCCGCCCGCGCAGGAACGCTGCCTGCAAGCGGGCAGCCTGGGGAAGCTCGTCCTCATCCCATGAGATGCGCGCGTCGACCTGCCCTCTACCTCGCGCTGATGCTGGTGCTCGCCGCACCGGGAATCTGCCTCGCCTCCCCCCCGTCCCCCACTTTCTTTCTTGCGCGGGAACGCAGTGCCCTCATCGTGGCGCGTCTGACTGACGTCGCCACCCTCTCGCTCGATCTGGCACACCGGGGCGACCCGATGCCCGTGCAGCGACTCACCGCGCACATTGAAACCGTGCTTGCGCAGCACGCTGGCCCACCGCTGGTTGCCGGACAGACTATCGAAGTCAGCCAGCAGGATCCCGTCTACTGGAAAGCATGCCAGTACCACCCGGCGCTTTCCGGCAGGCGCTACGTCATGTGGATAGACAACGCTTCGAAGGCTGTGCGCGCAGCCACAGGGACCCGGTGGCTCAGCGAGTACGGAGGGGTTCTGCCGCTGACGCACGACAATCGTGTCCTCCGCGAACATTCCTCCTGCACGCTCGACGCCTTCATCGCTGCACTCCACGAAACCCGCGATTTTACAGTCGACCGCATCAAGGATCCGTCCGTACGCCTCGCCGTCATCCTCCGGCGCATCCGCTCCCACCGGTACTCCTCTCCGAACTCATCGGGCCTGCGACCACCGACCGGAGCGTCCGCCGCAAGTCTTGCTGCGACCCTGCGCGGCCTCAACGCCATCCTGCTTGACCCCACGCAACAGGCGGAACTGGTCAAGCCCGCTCCGCCCACGCCGAACGTGCCGATACCTTCGTTTGCCACCAGCCAGACCATGAATTCCCGCGCCCTGTACACCGAAACCCTGCAGGCACTCGAGGAACTCTGCGCTGTTCCGGCCCTGCGCCATTCCGTGTTGACCGCGCTCCATCCCGACCTGCGAGCGGCGCCCGTGGACGTCCGCAACGGCATCGCGATCTTCCTGGGCATCCACGGCGACCCCGCGGGAAAGCTTCTGCTGGAAGCACTTCTGAGCAGTCCCGATCAGGAAATGGAAGTGGATCCGCGCAGTGTCTCCCAAACAGGAGACAATCCGGCTGACAACGACTGCCATACTGCAGCCGCTTTCGCCCTGGCGCGAATCGGGGACCCGATCGGCCTTCACAGTGCACGACCGGCTGTCATACTGGCGGCCATCGAGGGCCTGGGCCCTTCACAGGCGAAGGCAGGCTGCGCTGCCGCCAGACGCCTTTTGCATCGCCACCCGCATCCATCGGAGCCGGAAGTGCCGGCCCTGGCACCGCGATGTCTCGCCGCGCTTGCACGCCTGGGAGACGACTCCAGCCTTGCGAAACTTGTCACCTGGTGGCTCGACGCCTGCAAGAATCCAGGACAGTCAAGCGCGACACCCGAGACCCTGCGGGTAAGCCTGGAAACGGTGGCGCCGACAAAACACGCGCTCCTCGCACGACTGGGTGTCCTTTCACATCGTCCGAAACTGTGGGATGACCCTCTTTTCGCCGCGTATCGCAAGATGCTGGAATCACCCGCCAACTCGACCCGCCCCCCATCGGCACGCGAAACGCTCAAGATACGCAGCATGCTGATGTCGGACGACGCACGCACGCGACTGCATGCGCTCGTCTACATCGCACATCATCGGCTGAACAGTTGCCTCGACCTGCTGACCCGCCTCGCGCAAACAGGTTCAATGGAGGAACGCGTCGCCACGCTGGGCGTCATCATGCGTCTGGACACCCCGCCTTCGCCGTCGTTCGTGCGTTCCATGCTCACCACGGGGACGTTGGAGACGCGCCTTGTGGCCCTCGACCTCGCATCCGGGCGCTATGGAACGATGTTCGCCCCCGAGGCGCTGAGACTCACGCGTAAAGCGGCTGGAGACGTGGCCGCGGTCGGCCAGCTGCCCTACCTCCTGGCTCGTCTCGCCAGTGGCCCCACGATTCCTCCCAGCTTCACGGCGGGTCTCGACGACACCAACCCCCTCGTCGCATACTGGTACGTGAAAGCAGCGGTCCTTTCGGGCAATCCTGCGCTGGTTCCACTTCTGCGGCCATTGGAGGACAGTGTTCACCCCGAAGTCGCACGATTGGCGCGCTGGGGCTGTCTCCACCTCCCGTGGAAGTAGATTCACACACCGCCTCTCGTCGCGATGCCCCGGCTCACCTCCTTTCCACAAGATACGCTCCTCCTTGGCACAATCTTTACAGGGGCGCGGCCCTTCTTTTTCCCTTCTTTCGATCCGAAGGCTACGATGTTCACCAAATGAAGAAGATGAAGTATCTGGCCACCCAGGACCCTGAACAACCCCACCCTCAGCCTCCCCTCGTGCTTGTGTGGGCGCACGAGTTTGACGAAGCCCTGCTGGCCGCGGTCGAGTACTGCTGCCTCGTAAGCTATGACGTGCACGGCGTCCACGTGCGCGATGACGCTCGATCCACGCAATTGTGCAGTCAGTGGAATGAACTGTTTCCCGACGTGCCCCTGACGGTGCTTGAGCGCGACGACACCGATGCCGGCGATCCCTTCCTCGCGTACGTGAGGCATCGTATCGATGCCGGTGCCTCCCACGTCACGATCGTGGTCAGCGAGCTGGTCGCTGAGAGGTCGAGGGAATTTGGCGCACGGGCACGCACGCTGCAGGCCGTTCATCCTGAAGTGGAGGTTGTCAGCCTCGAGCTCTCACCGGCACGCGCCACCCGCTGGGTCGGCGGACAGATCGAAAACCGTCCTGGCGCCGTTCACGGTGCCTCGCACCCGTCCACGGACAACGGCTCGGTCAGTCACCTGTCCGCTCCAGGCTGAGGGACGCGCCGGTCGGGGCTTGCGCCGGCATGCGTCCCCGAACGGCAGGCGACCCGTCCCCCCCACCGCAAGCACGCAGCGCCTGTGTCCCCACGAGGCGACTGAGGCGGCTTCCCCCCACAGGCCGGCGTTAGAGGCCCGCGTTAGAGGCCCGTACACAGAAAACACGACTCTCTGAAGGTCACGCGACCCGTTCAGCAGGGTCTGGACTGTTTTCGTCGAACGCCGCGCACAATGCAGGGCCATCTGAAAATCTACCTTGGCTACGCGCCACACACAGGCAAGACCTGGCGGCTGTTGGAAGAAGCACGACGGCGCAAGATCCGTGGTCAGGACGTCGTCGTGGGGTGGGTCCGCAAGAAGGACCGACCGGCGCTTTCAGACATCCTGGCCGTACTCGAGGTCATTCCTCCCTGCGACGTTGACGGGCAGCCGGAAATGGACGTCGACGCCATTCTCCGGCGCCGTCCCTACGTCTGCGTGATCGACGAACTTGCGCACGAAAACGCGCCGCACAGCAAACGCCGGCATCGCTGGCAGGACGTGGAGGCGCTCCTGGAAGCCGACATCAGTGTTCTCACCGCGCTCGACATCCAGTACGTCGCGGGCCTGCAGGACCGCATCGCCGCGCTCCTTGGCACGCGACGCTCCGAGACTGTCCCGGACGAGATGCTCAATCGCGCTGACGAAGTATCGATCGTGGATGCAACCCTCGAGTCGATGTCCCGCACGGACCTGGCTCCCCGCGACCTGCTCACACTGCGCGAACTTGCCCTGCTCTATACCGCCGACGCGCTGGAGGAGGAAGTCCAGGAATATCGGCAGGAACATCACATCGGAACCGTCTGGGAAACCCGCGAACGCATCCTCGCGTGCCTTACACCCAACCCTCGGGGCACCCGCATCGTGGAACGCGCGTATCAGACGGCCCAGCGCTGGAAGGGCGAGTTGTGGGCCGTCTATGTGACGAATGACCCGCACTGGGAAAGTCACCCATCGGAAGACGCAATGCGCGTCAAGGAGTTTCTCGAACTGGCCCGGACCCGCGGTGCCCGCGTCGAGATCGTGATCGATGCGGATCCGACCGAGAAGATTCTTTCTTTTGCGCGCCAGCACGACATTACGCAGATCTTCGTCGGCCACGCAACCGCCTATCCATTTCATGGCGCCCTCTCGCGAACCGTAGCCGGTCGAATCATCCACGCGGCCGAGCGCATGGACGTTCATCTCGTCGCCAACGACCCGCGCCAGACCCCGCGTGTCCCCAGCAGTGGCCCGCCCATGCCACAGGCGCTCGCTCGCCTCCTGTCGCGCGCGCCACGCACCCGTAGCCGCGGTCACGAACGCCTCTACCTCGGGTATGCACCGGGCGTCGGCAAGACCTACCAGATGCTCTCCGACGGTCAGTACCTGCGAGATCAGGGTCAGGACGTGGTGGTCGGCGCGTGTGAAACCCGGGGCCGTTCGGAGATCGAAGCCCAGATGGCGGTCCTCGAGACGATCCCCATGATCGCGTCGGAGAGCAGCGGAAACGCGTGCATCGACGTCGACGCGGTCCTGCGGCGGCGCCCACAGGTCTGTCTCGTCGACGGCCTTGCGGAAAGCGGCCAGAACGGTCAGACGCGCTGGAAGGATGCCCAGAAACTGCTCGATGCCGGGATTCACGTGTTCGGCACGCTCGATATCAGCGAGGTAGAGAGCCTCAAAGACACCGTCGAACGCATCACGGGCGAGACGGTCGGCCATTCCGTGCCGGACTGGGTCGTAGACGAGGCAGACGAACTCTTGTTCGTCGACGTGGCCACCCGCGCGCTCCTCAACCGTATCAAACGAGGTGCGATATTTTCCACGGCCGACGTTCCGGAGGCTCTACAGGGACTGTTCACGGAAGGAAGCCTGAATGCCCTGCGCGAGCTTGCCGTACGCCTGACGGCGGAGCGCGTAGAGGATGCCCTCGAGTCGCTCCGTAAGGCTGACGAGAATCCGGTCGCTGCCGGCGAGGCCGTGCTGACCGGCATTAACGAGCGTCCGTCGTCCGCGTCGCTGATTCGCCGCAGCCGGCGCACCGCCGACCGTCTCGACGCTCCGTGCTACGTCGTCTACGTGGCGCCGGACGAGGAGTGGACCGGGATCGCACCGGACGTCCGCCGAGCCGTGGAAGGCCATCTCGAACTGGCTCGGTCTCTGCACGTGGAGACGCACCTGCTGACCAGCACGAACGTTGCCCGCGCGATTGTCGACTTTGCGATTCGCCACGGTGTGACGCAAGTCTTCGTGGGACGAAGCAGGAAAACGGGATGGCGCGAGTTCTTCCGACGAAGCGTCATCGAGCAGATCATCCGGCTCAGCCCGTGGGTTGACATCCACGTCGTCGCGGACCGCTGATTCCCCCAACGCGACCTATCTTGAGCAGCGCCCCCCACGTGGTAGCGCCTTCAGCACGCAATGCAACAGTCTACTGACAGACCACACGGCAGAAACTATCTGGCGACCACCGCACTGGGCGCCCTGGGCGTTGTGTACGGCGACATCGGGACGAGTCCCATCTACTCAGTGCGTGAAGCCCTGCATGCGGCAAACCCGTCGGGCCTTCCGACCCGTTTCGACATCCTGGGCATCCTGTCACTGATTTTCTGGGCACTGACAATCGTCGTCTCGATCAAATACCTGATTTTCGTGTTGGAAGCGGACAATTACGGAGAAGGCGGGATCCTGGCACTGACCACCCTGGTCAATCGCGCAATGCCCAAGCATCGGCGAGACGTGATGTTCCTGATGCTCATGGGGTTGTTCGGGACGGCATTGCTGTACGGGGACGGCATGATCACGCCGGCAATCTCGGTACTGAGCGCGGTGGAAGGGCTGGAAACCGTCACGCCAGCCTTCACTCCGTACGTGATCCCCATTACCGTGACCATCCTCGTGGCGCTGTTTTCGATACAGCGAAACGGAACCGACCGGGTCGGCAAACTGTTCGGCCCCATCATGCTGGTCTGGTTCGTCACCCTGGGATGGATCGGCACCATCCACATCATCAAAGATCCGGCCATCCTCCACGCCGTGCTGCCGAAGTACGGAATCGAGTTTCTGCTGAGAAATGGCGCAACGGGCTTCGTTGTGCTGGGTTCGGTATTCCTGGTCGTCACCGGGGGCGAAGCGCTCTATGCAGATCTCGGCCACTTCGGCAAGGATCCGATACGCCTCGCCTGGTTCATCCTGGTACTGCCGGCGCTCATGCTGGATTACTTCGGACAGGGGGCCATGCTTCTCGGACATCCTGCAGCGGCGTCGGATCCCTTTTTCCTGGTCGCTCCCAGATGGGCCCTCCTTCCACTCGTGCTGCTTTCCACGGCGGCAACCGTGATCGCCTCGCAGGCGCTCATCTCAGGCACTTATTCGCTCACGATGCAAGCAGTACAGTTGAAATACCTGCCACGCGTGCACGTCGAGCACACGTCGGAGCGCGAACACGGTCAGATCTACGTCGCGTCCGTCAACTGGGCACTGATGGTTGCGTGCGTGCTCCTCGTCATCACCTTCCAGACTTCAAGCGCACTCGCCGCCGCCTATGGGGTCGCCGTAACCCTCACCATGGTGATCACCACCTGCCTGCTCTACTACTATCTCCGACACAACTCGGGCTGGGGACGGTTGCGGGCAGGCCTGCTCTGCGGGTTCTTCCTGTCGATCGAACTGACTTTCTTCGCAGGCAACATCGACAAGATTCCACACGGCGGATGGTTTCCGCTGGCTGTGGGCGGCCTCACCTACCTGACCATGTCAACCTGGCGCCTGGGCCGTAAACGACTCGCCGCGTTGCGAGCAGAAAGCGGCATCCCGCTCGAGACCCTCGCACAGAATCTCGACTGTGAGAACCTCGTACGCGTCAGTGGTACGGCGGTCTTCATGCACGCCGACCCCACCCGCGTGCCGGCCGCCCTGTTGCACAACATCAGACACAATCAGGTCCTGCACACCCGCAACCTGATCGTCACCGTCATCATCGAGGACCACCCGCACGTCCCTCGCAGCGAGATCACCTCGGTGGAAGACCTGGGAGAGAGCTTCTATCGTGTTCAGTGTCGCTTCGGCTACATGGACCGGCACGACGTGCCCGACGCGCTTCGCGGGGTCGTGATAGACAATGAGCCGCTCAATCCCGATCGCTGCAGCTACTTCCTGGGACGCGAAACGATTCTACCGCGGCACTGGCTCTGGTCGGGAATGGCAGTCTGGCGGGAGCAGATTTTTGCCTTGATGGCACGCAATGCGCAGGATGCCACCGCCTTCTTCCACATCCCCCCTTCCAACGTGATGGAGGTCGGGTCGCAGATCGAGATATAAGGACGTCTCAGTGTCGACCGACGGAACCCCTCCGAGGACGGTGGCCACAGCATACGAAAGGCCGCACGAAAGGCCGCACACCCCCATCCGGTCCACGCTCCCGGCAGTTCCCGGTCCCCGCGATGCGGCCGGCCCTCACGACCCCGCCGGCGACGACGACACGCCGGACATCGGTGCACCACTGCAACCCGAATCCCCATCGTGGGGGGGGGGCCTTCCTCCCTGGCCACACGAGCCGCCCACCGAACAAGCAGAACCTGTACGGTCACAATCCCCGCCAGCGCGAGCATGTTCGAGACTGGAACGCTCCGCGTCGTCGCGAGATGAATGATGGCGCTCAGTCCCAGCACGAAGAACACGAGGCCAGGCAGCGACGCCAGCCACGACCAGAAGACGAACACGCCAAACGGCACACAGGTCAGGCCAAACGCATAGTGCAGCACGTTGCCCGGAAGAATCGGCAGCACGCGCGCCACGGTGACAAACAGTGCGCCCCGGCGCTGGATGGCCGATTCCAGCCACACAAATCGGGGATTCCTCGAATAACGCTTCAGCAGTGGCCCACGCACCCCGTGTCGCGCGATGAGAAAGCAGACCGACGCGCCGAGCGTCCCTGCAACGCTGACCAGGATGATAGCCCGCAGAGGCCCGAAACTCGCCGTGGCAATCGACGTCAGCAACGTGCCGGGAACAAACAACACGACCGCCACGACATAGACGGCCGCAAACACAAACAGTCCAGGCGTGCCCAGGGAGACGCTCCAGGCACGAACCAGAA
>JAJXVI010000054.1 GCA_021782195.1 bacterium
GGTCGCGCTGTCGTCGGCAAAAGTGCGTTGTACCTGGGGCACCAGTGACGCGCGTTCCGTTACGACGGGACTGCATTTCCGTAATGCCGAAGGCAAGAGATGAGCTGTGCATGCATCAATTTGCCGGATAGGCTCAAGTCTTTCCAACTGACCCGAGAAGTTTCTCTTCACGCAACTGACAGAAACCACGAGCCCGAAAGAGAACGACAGCATCGACAACCACACGGGCTGGGGAAAGCGCATCTTTGCCGAAAAGATCTGCCCTCTCGCTGCAAGCCAACCGGCAACTGAAGATGCGCAAGAAAAAATGAGGCACGGGCCAACTGCCGAAAACAGGCTCAGCGCCGCGACTTCCCCCCCACACCCGCGCCGAATCATGTTCCTGTGCCAGGGTCCCGAGACGGTCTGGCAAGACCGAACCACAGGACAGATCCTTTAGACTCTTCGGCTTGACCTGCATAGAGTTTCGGAACCCGACGGCGAATGTCAACAGGTACCATAGCACGCGAACCCGGGTCGGCGGGTTCACGCCCCCCCGTCGTTGCACGCAAGCACGCAGATGGGTATAGATCAGGTACTGCGAACAAAGTCCCACACAACAAGGAGATCGCGATGACTCGAACCCGCAACAGCGGACCCGGCGCAAGAAAACTGTCGGCTCTCCTGGCCACGCTTTGCGCAGCCATTCTCCTGACCGCCACGGCCGCACTGCCGACACCAGGCGGTTCCCTCCCCGCCACTGCATCGACGTGCTCGTGGCAGAACGGGCAGACCCGCATGACGGCGACCTACTCGCCAGGTGACTCGCGAGCGGTTGGGAGAGCAGTGCTGTTGCGAGGTGGCCTCAAGCTCGCGCTTACGGGCGACGTCGTGGTCTACCAGCCTGGCATGACCCGAACCGAGGCGGCACAGTGGGGGCAGGCTCATGGTCTGACGTTCGTGCAGAGCATGCCAGGAAATGAAGCGTTCCTCTACTCCACCGGCGACAGGGGGACAACGCTGCGCAGCCTCCAACTGGCAAACCAGCTTGTTTCCTCCGGCGAGGCACGCACCGCCTTCCCGAGCTTTCTGCGCAACAATCGTCCGCGGTACACGCCGAACGATCCGCTCTTCCCCCTGCAGTGGCACCTGCTTGATACCGGCACCAGTTCCCAGGGAACGATTCCTGCAGGCAACGACATCAACGTGACCACGGCCTGGAATAGCTACAAAGGCGACGGTACGACGGTGCAGATCGTCGACGGCCCCGTGCAGATCACGCACGAGGATCTCGCTGCGCACGCACTGTCAGCCCTGAGTTACAACTATGCAACCCTCACAAACAACCCCAATCCCCCCGCGGGCGTGCCCGTGAACTCGAATGACCACGGTACCGCGTGCGCCGCACTGGCCGCCGCCGTGGGAAACAACTCCACCGGTGTCACCGGCGTCGCCTTCAACGCAAATCTCATCGGCGTCGACCTGCTCGACAACGACTCCGACTCCACGGAAGCCGACGCGATGGTACGCAACATGGCCAGCATCGATACCTCGAGCGACAGTTGGGGTCCGCCAGACAATACCGGCCCTGACCTCGAGGGTCCGGCCCTCACCTTCTACGACGCACAGTATCAGGCCGTCACGAAGGGTCGTGGCGGGAACGGCGTGATTTTTCTCTGGGCGGCCGGAAACGGCGACCCGGGCTACTATGGCGGGCAGGAGTCCAACCAGGACGGCTACGCCAACTCGCGCTTCGCGCTGGCAATCGGTGCCAGCAACCAGAACGGCCAGAAAGCCTCCTACTCGGAGCAGGGAACCAACCTGGTGGTCAACGCACCCGGCGGCGACTTCGCGAACAACACGGCCGGAATGTACGGCATCGTGACCGCTGATACCATGGGCAATGGCGGTCCCTCGACCGGCGGCTCCGCACTGGTAACAACGAACTACCAGGATCAGTTCGCAGGCACGTCCGCGGCTGCGCCCATCGTGGCGGGCGGCGTCAACCTGATTCTACAGGCCAATCCGGCCCTGACCTGGCGCGACCTCATCGACGTGCTCGCACACTCCGCCACCCAGAACGACCCGACCGACGCAGGCTGGTTCACAAACGCGGCGGGCCTGCACTACAACATCAAGTACGGCTTCGGGCGACTGAACGTGACCAACGCGGTGGCGGCTGCCAAGACCTGGACAAACCTGGGCCCCGAGACCACGACGTCCGGCATTGCGGTTCCGAACGTCGCCATCCCCGACAATCAGGCGAAGGGCGTGAGCAGCACAATCCCCATCGCGGCAAGCGGTACGGTCGAAGCCGTACAGGTCACGCTGGAAGCACCACACCCACAGTGGTCCGACCTGACCGTGACCCTCACCTCACCGTCTGGAACGACCAGCACGCTGAACTTTACAGTCAATCAACCGGTGGCGGTGCCCGGCTTCAACGGATGGACCTTCCTCGACCGTGCCTACCTCGGCGAGCCTTCCGCAGGCAACTGGACCCTCAACGTTTCTGACCGAGTTCCCGGAAACACCGGCACGTTCTACTCCTGGCGCATCGACCTCTATGGCACGGGGCTTGGCGCGGCCACGACTGCCCCACAACCGCTGACCCTGCCGACGCCCACCCCCACGCCAACACCGACTCCTGTTCCAACGCCGACCGCCACCCAAACAACCAGCAACTACAGTTCCGGTCCAGCACTGCAAGGCCCGTCGACCGGCGGGGGAGGCGGTGGTTGCTTCATCGCGACGGCCGCCTACGGCAGCTACCTTGAACCCCACGTGGCAGTTCTTCGGGCATTCCGAGACCGCGTGCTCCTGACCAATGCGCCAGGCCGGCTCCTCGTGTGCGCCTACTACGACACCTCTCCCCCCATCGCGGCATTTATCGCCCGCCACGCGGCCGCGCGTTTCGGCGTACGCCTCGCGCTGACACCGGTCGTGTGGACGATCGAGTACCCGATCCGGATGGTTGCGCTGATGGCGGCAATCGCGACCGCTTTGTGCATGATCCCTGCGTGGCCGTGGCGACGCCGACGCGGTGGGGGTAGCAGTTCCGGCTGACCACAGTGACCGCCTGCGGCTCGCCCGATTCCTCGACCGGGCGAGCCGCCGTCCCCTCACAATCCCCGCGAGGCAGTTCCGCCTCCACCGTCACCCCCAGTTACGAAAGGAGCACGCCATGCCAGACCTTCCCCCCAGCCGTCAGAATCCGCGACTGCAGTCGCTGCGACTCCCTCGGAGCCTGTTCGCGGGCATTGCAATTGCGGTGCTGGCCAGCGTTACCGTTCTTCTCCTTCACCGCCCCCCGCCACCACACCATCCGCCGCCTCCCCGCGACGTTTCCACCATCGTGAAAATTGATGGACAGCAACTTTTCCTGCAGACCGACGACGGTTGGTCGAAGACCGTTCGATACGACGACAGCACGCGCATCCACCGTGGGCGCGAGGTGCTCGACGCGCGGGCACTGCAGCCAGGAGTACGCGTCCGAGTGCACGATCGGCGGACGGGGGACGAGTGGCTTGCCGTCGACATCGACCTCCACGACGGGGCACGTCCTCCGCACCCTCCTCCCCATGGCCTCGTCGCGACGTTTCTTGGCGCCGGGCTGCTGGTGTTCTACCTGCGTGCTCGAGGCAAGCGATAGGAGCAGACAGGACGGTCGCGCCGCCCGCCACGGCCGTTCGGGGTCGGGGACGGCGACGCGGCTGTGCCCCAGGCGGGGAACGGAGCAGCGCGACGGGGGACGGAGCAGAGCGACGGGGGACGGCGCAGAGCGACGGGGGACGGAACAGAGCGACGGAGGACGGCGCAGAGCGACGGGGAACGGCGCAGAGCGACGGGGAACGGCGCAGAGCGACGGGGGACGGCGCAGAGCGACGGGGGACGGCGCAGAGCGACGGGGGACGGCGCAGAGCGACGGGGAACGGCGCAGAGCGACGGGGGACGGAACAGCGCGGTCAACGCAGGCGCAGCGCCAGCGCACGCGCCCAGTCCGGTGCTGCCCACTCCACCTCACGCTCGGAATTCAGGCGATTGGCCTCGACGAGTGACCGGTAGCCCACACCTCCCCAAAATACGCAGTATCCCCCGCTCAACGTGCGCAGATAGACCAGGCCACGTTGTGCAGCCCACGAGGGAGACTGCGATCGGTCCTGCCCGGTCCGAAAACGAACAATGATGCGACCGGTCAGGAACATGGCGGGGCCGCCGGCCGGGCCCTGGCAAAACACCGCATACGCAAAAAGCCCGACGCGTTGCAGGTGCGTACAGATTCCATCGAGGTCTCCGGCTCGCCAGTTCGCGTCGCTCGCGAGAACCGCGTTCCCACGCAGGCCGTCGGCCAGTCGTGCGCTCGGGAGAGCGGCCGCTATCTGCTCGCGACGGGGCGGAGGATGGGCCTCGCCAGGTGCGTGGAGAAAGAAGACCAGCACATGAGGGTCGAGTCGTACGGGCTTAACACGCCCCGGTTGCACGTAGTAGAAGTCGGGAGGCAATGCACTCACGCGCCCCACCGACGGCAGACTGCACGCAATGAAAAACGCGAACAGCAACAGGGACACGTGCCTGTGCACGATGACACTCTCCTTTTCGAGGACCCTCCCGCGCGAGGTGCTAGCATCGAGTGACCGGCCACGTCGCGAAAGGCTGCCTCGCCGTGCAGGAGTCAGAAGCAGACACGAGATATGCAAGCGTCATGCAATTTGATCCTCATGTTCTGTATACCGTCCCTGAAGCCCTGACGCCTGCCCAGCAGCAAATGGTCGACACCCTGGCCACGCTTGAGCCAGCCTTCATCGACGCGGGCCGGATCGCGCGCGAACTGCAGGGGCGCGTTGACGTGGAAATGAAGGCAGACACCGGAAACCTGCTGGCTGACGTCGTGACCCGGGCCGACCGCGAGGTACAGGCACGCATCGTGAAGACCATCTGCGACTGCAAGCCGCTGACGGAGTGTCACCTTCTGGCAGAAGAAACGCTTGACGGCCAGGCGGGCGAACTGCAATCACGGTTCACGATCGGCGCGCCCTTGATGTTGACCATCGACCCCATCGACGGCACGAAGCGCTACACAGAAAACAAACCGTACTACTCGACCATCATCGGACTGCACGACGCCGTCCGCCCCCTTTATACCTTTATCCACTATCCCGCCTTCGCGTGGTGGGTACGCATCGTCGATCGTCATCTGGAGATGTCCGGGCCCTGCCCGGAGAAGCTCGATCACCTGGAACTGTCGAACACTATCGTCTACACGGCCGGACGCCCCGAACAGGACATCCCGAAACTTGCGGGAGATCTCGCCAACCACGGGGTCAGCATCCGGAACGGGGAATCGGTCGGGCCGTACGGCTCGAAATTCCTGTACCTGACCGGACACGCGGGGGGCTACTACGCACGCAACCCGAACGCCTACGACGGACTGTTCGCGCTCCACTGCGCCCTGGCGCGCGGAAACACGGTGCTGGCCGAAGGCCGTGCCCCCGGAGCGTCGCTGTGCCTGCAGGACACCGTCATCGGAAAACATGGCGCGAGCCACCCCGGATGGTACGTGGTGGTCCCTCGCGCCGCGCACTGAAAAGCCACCTCGGGGGCTCGGGCTCGCAAGCAACCTGGGGGCAACTGCCGAAAAAGCAACCTCGGGGGCTCGGGCTCGCGAGCAAGCTGGGGGCGCCTGCTCGCAAGCAACCTGGGGGCGCCTGCTGAAAAGCGAGGAGCCCCCTCTGTTCCTTATTGCACCCCGTCGCGACGGATGTATCCCTGCGCCATCAACCACGCGAGGATTCGGTTGGCGTTCTCGTCGGCCGTATGCGCCACGGTATCAATGACGATCTCGGGCTTCTGGGGTGCTTCGTACGGATCGTCAATGCCCGTGAAGTGCTGGAGCTCCTGGCGACGGGCCCGCGCATACATCCCTTTGGTATCGCGCTGCTCACAAACATCAAGCGGCGCGTCGACGTGCACTTCGACGAAGTGGTCACCTCCAACCGCTGCTCGAATCTCGTTGCGCGTCGCGCGATAGGGACTGACCAGAGAGCAGACCACCATCCCACCCTGCCGCACCAGTTCACTTGCGATAAAACCGATGCGTCGGACGTTGGTATCGCGGTCCTCACGGGAAAAGCTCAACCCCTTCGAGATGAACCCGCGAACCTCGTCGCCGTCAAGCACCGTGACGTGGCGGCCGTGCTCCACGAGCCGAGTGGTGAGCGCCCCGGCGGTCGTCGTCTTGCCGGCCCCCGCGAGGCCGGTCAACCAGACGCACACGCCCTGCTGGTGTCGCGGTGGACACTCGTGAGCCAGGATTGCAGCCACCTCGGGGCGCGTGAACCATTCCGGAAGAGGGACACCGGCTTCAAGAAAGTCTTTCCGTACCTGGGTGCCAGAGATGTTGGCCGTCTCGGCACCGTCTGGAATGCGGTGAACCTCTTCATACCGGTCCTCCCGCGGCATGTAGACGTACTGCTTGAAGGGAAGCACGGTGACGCCGGTCTCCGCGCTCACCCGCTCAGCCAGCTCCTGTGCGTCATACGGGCCGTAGAAAGGCTTGCCGTTGGAGTCGTTGCCGGGGCCCGCGTGGTCACGACCGACAATGAAGTGGCTCGCGCCATAGTTCCGGCGGATGATCGCGTGCCACACGGCCTCCCGAGGACCGGCCATCCGCATGGCCAGCGGCAACAGGGCAAGCAGGAAACGTTGTGGATCGTAGTAGCGCACCATCGCTTTGTAGGTCTGCACCCGCGTATAGTAGTCCACGTCTCCCGGCTTCGTCAGACCCACCACGGGGTGCAGCAAAAGGGTGCCGTTGATGTCCTCGGCGGCGCGCCGCGTCAACTCCTCGTGGACGCGGTGCATCGGATTGCGCGTCTGGAAGGCGACGACGGATGAGGCGCCCCGTTGTTCGAGCATCGCACGCACGTCGCGCGGCCCCAGGCGCAGGTCGCGAAAAGCAAAGTGCACAGGGAGCATCAGTACCCTGAGCCGGCCGGATAGATTCCACCCACCCCAGGAATTCAGCTCGGCCACCAGGGGATGGCGCAGATCGGTGGTTCCCAGCACCGCGGACGCCATCTCCTCGCGTTTCCATTCATAAATCTCTTCAACTGTCATGATGGCCAGCATGTTGTTATGGGAATCCCGCAGCACAACGTCATTCCCGAGGCTCACGCCGGTGAGGTCGTGAACACTGAGGGTGATGGGCATCGGAAACAACACGCCACTCGCGAGACGCATCTCAGCGAGAACCCGCTGGTAGTCAGCCAGGCCCATGAAGCGGTCGAGCGGAGAAAAGCCTCCTACTGCAAGCATTTCCAGGTCGCATACCTGGCGATCGGTGAGCGTGATGGCAGGCAGGCGCGACGCAACCTCACGCGCTTCCGGTAATTGCTCGGCTGGCACGCAAAGGTCAACCAGCGCGCCTCCGTAGGGTTGTATCAAACGAGTCGTCATCGAAGAAGTCTGTTCCATGGTGGGCGCGGTTTCTTCACATCAAGCACCCTTCTCCTGCAGGGTCCACGAGGGGGGCACGCCAATCAGCCACGTATGACATCCACAGTTTCCCGCCCCGTCGAACTCCATCTGGTCACGGGTTTCCTCGGATCCGGCAAGACCACCCTGCTCCGCCGCCTGCTCGACCGGGGGATGTATGGAGAACGGGTGGTCGTGCTCGTGAACGAATTCGGGGACGTGGGCATTGACGGATCGCTGCTTCGACGCAGCGGTCGCCAGGTCGTCGAACTCGCCAGCGGCTGCGTCTGCTGCCAGATTGGCAACGACATGCTGGCATCCGTGTTCTCCATGATAGCCACGTGGCAGCCAGAGCACATCGTCATCGAGCTCACGGGAGTGGCCGAGCCCGGCCGCGTGCTGTCAGCGCTGACGTGCTCGTCCGACCTGATGGAAAAGGCGCGTCTCGAGCCCACCATCTGCGTCGTCGACTGCCACGCCTTCCCGAGACTCGGACCCGAGGAAGAATACTTCTTCTACTGTCAGGCCCAGGCGTCCGACATCATCCTGTTGAACAAGACCGACCTCGTGGACGCGGAAGACGTCGCGCGCGTGGAGGACGCGGTGCACGCGAGCAACCCACGGGCGCTGGTGATCCCGACGCGTCACTGTTCCGTGGACCTGCGCGCAATCTTCGCGGCGTGCGTCCCCCCCGCGGAAGCCCACGCCGAAGCGTCCCCCGCGGAAGCCCACGCCGAAGCGTCCCCCGCGGAAGCCCACGCCGAAGCGTCCCCCGCGGAAGCCCACGCCGAAGCGTCCCCCGCGGAAGCCCACGCCGAAGCGTCCCCCGTCTTTGACAGCTGCACGTGGCGGGACGCGTCGCTCGTCCTCGACCGAGAACGGCTCGAAGCCTGGCTCGATGCGATGCCGGTCGGGGTCCTGCGCGTCAAGGGGACGGTCCGCCTCGACGGTGGGGCGTTCTTCCTGAACCACGTCGGCGGACACTCGACCTGGGAACCTGCCTGCGAGGGGGACCCGTCCCCGAACACCCTGGTATTTATCGGACGCGGGTTTGACGTGCGGGAACTCCTCTCCACCCTGTCTTCCTGTCGACGCCAGCGCGGGCGCGGCCTTCGCCTCAGCGGCTGAAGCCGGGACGCGTCAGCGCGGCCCGGTTTTCTGCATGCGAAGCAGATACTCGCGACTGTGTTCGATCTCACGACGCAACTGCGTCTCGCTGACCTTTCGTCGCAGGAGCGATTCCAGTTCCGCCGGGGTGGGAGCACGTCCCAGGAAATTGCGATAATCCGTTTCGATGAAGCGCGAACGGCAGGCGCGCGTACTGCGCAGCCACAGCCTCAGCGCGGTCTCGTTTTCGTTGCTCGTAACGGCGGCCGCGAGTTCCGCGGGGGACGGGAGGCGTCCGAGCAGCGCACGGTAGAGCCCGCGCACCATGCGTTCACGATACGCGACAGAGGCCTTCAGGGCGCGGCGGACGGCGAGTTCGTCCTCACCGGCAAAGCGCGTGGCCTCGGCCGCGGTCGGGGGACGCCCCAGAAGGTCGCGGAACGCGCAACGCGTCATTCGCCGGCGATATTCTTCGGTACCCTGCAGGTACTGCCGAAGCGCCGACTCACTGGCCGTGGAGTGCACGAAGGCGTCACGCTCCGCGACGGTGGGCGCACGTCCGAGCAGTTCCTGATAGAGCAGGATGACGGTGTCGGTCCGACACTCTTGCGTCTGACGAAGCCAGCGACGGAACGTACACTCCGAGTGCGCGTGCGCTCGGAACGTCGCCAGTTCGCCCGCGCGCGGATCACGGTGGAGCACCTGACGACACAGCAGATCGGAA
>JAJXVI010000055.1 GCA_021782195.1 bacterium
AAGAGCAATACCGACGACAGTGAGACGCAACCGTTACTGCCGAAAACGGCCTGAGTTCCCTGTCCAGAATCCTGGGACCATTATACGTATCGTTGTTTCCAGAAAGTCGAATCGACACGATCGTTCGCTATGACGAACACAGCGCGAAGGCCGCGCGGCGACCGGAGGGCTCGGTGATGACCGTGTCGTTCGAGCTCGCGGGTCAGCGCTGCGTCGCGCTCAACGGCGGGCCGGTGTTTCAATTCATCCTGCCCTGCCCCCCTGTGCCCTCCCATGCCTCCCGCCTTGTTGCACGCGATTCCCTCGACTTCTTCGCGCCCAGTTCGTCCCGTTCGCAGGGTTCAAGCGTGCACGCGCGAAAGCACCGCGCTCATGGCCAGGATCACTCGTTTACAACGTGAAAAGACCGCGCTCGTCGTGGTCGACATGCAGGAAGGGTTTCGCCCGGTGCTTCCGGAGTTTGAGCCCGTTGCGAACCGCATCGCCACCATGGTGAAAGGCGTTCGCGTCATGGGGGTGCCCGTCATCCTGACGGAGCAGTACCCCCGCGGTCTGGGGCACACGGCCCCCGAGATTCTCAACGCCCTCGACGGCGAACCGACGACAGTGGAAAAGGTCTGCTTCGGCTCGTGTGGGGCGCCCGGTTTCCTGCAGGCACTCATACGCCACGACGTGCGTCAGGTTGTGCTCTGCGGAATCGAGGCCCACATCTGTGTGACGCAGACCGCCCTGGAACTCATCGAGCGTGACTTCGACGTGTTCGTCATGGTGGACGGCATCGCGACCCGACTCGCCGAGAACAAGCCCGTTGCGATCGAGCGCATGACGAGGGCCGGAGTGATTGTCACCTCCCTGGAAATGGCGCTTTTCGAGCTGCTCGGTGCTGCCGGCACCCCTGAGTTCAAGGCCGTTCAGGCGCTCATCAAGTAGTCTCGCCCGATCCCTGGCAGACTTCCACGACGATGCCGACCACCGGCAGGTGGATCCATCCACCGAGGAACGCCTGCCCGGTCGCGGATCTCAGTACGTCGGCGTACGCCTGCACCTGATGCCGGTGCGTGAGGGCTCGGGCAACCGCCTGCTGTTCGTTGCCAGGGAAGCTCTTGTGGTCGATGACGACAAATCCGTCGGGCGTTTCGAGCATCAGGTCGCAGATTCCGCGCACGAGCTGGCCGTTCGGGAGACGTTGGGACAGCGGCCATTCACGTCGCCAGCGCGCCCCGGGCCAGCGTCCGTCCACCCACTTTCGGAGCGCGTCGCCGGCCCGCATCAGCGCGCGTGGCGCCATCGCGGCGCCTATCTTCCACCTGCTCAGCAGTCCGGCTGCGGTCTCGAATCGCTCCGCTTCTGAAAGATCGGAGCGGTCAGCCGCCAGGAAGCCGTGCACGACGTCTCCCACGACAGCCATGTCGGTGACCCGGCCGAGTCGCAGCGCTTCCCCGATACGCACGAATCCCGCGTGCGCTTTCGCCGCAGCGCTCGCCGGGGACGCTTTCGCGGAGGAATCGCTCGCCGCAGCGCTCGCCGGGGACGGTCCCGCCGCAGCGTCCACGTCCGCGCTTTCGCTCGTGCCAGCACCCTCTTCGCTCTCCGTCGCGGGAGCGGACGGTACCACGATCGCCGGGAGGTGCGCACGAGGCCCGTCCGCGGTCACGCTTTCGCACGTGCTCGCGTCGGGGGGCGCCAGCGCGTCGTCCCCCGGGTCGGCGCACGCGCGAACCAGGAGCGGGAACGTGCGCCCGGCCCAGGTCACATCGACGGTTCCCGGGGTTTCGGGCGCTGTCAGGAGCGGCTCTTCACCCTGGCAAAGATGCCGCAGGATGCCACGCGCGCAGAATCCTGGGCGGCCCGCCAGCACCACGCGGTCACGGGCGCGCGTCCAGGCGACGTAGAGCAGGCGGAGCGACTCTCGGTCTGCAGCCTCCTGCGCGGCATGCGTGGCGGGGTGAGCTTCGAGGCGGCCGTGCACGGGGAGCCCCCGTTTCTGCTGTTTACGGAACGGGTCTGGCCAGTAGCGCAGGCTGCGGTTGCGCAGCACGTGTTGCACGGTATCCGCGGGAGCGTCCCCCGCACCTTCGGGCTGCCTCTGACGCTCCGGCGCGGGGGCCGGCACGACACGCACCCCGAGCGCGTCCGCGGGACGCTGATGCTCAAGGTCGGTCAACACGGCGATGGGCCACTCCAGCCCCTTCGAGGCGTGCCACGTGCTCACGACCACGGACCCGCGCGCGACGGGCGTGGCCTGGGCGTCCTCCTTGTTTTTCGCGAGTCGCCGCAGATGGGAGAGCAGACCGACCAGGGTGGCGGCGTGTCCCGTACCCCGTATTGAGGTGACGTAGCTGACGCAATGTGCGCGGAGGGCGTCGAGATTGGCGATGCGCTGCGCGCAGTCGCCCCACCGGAGGCAATACTCCCGCGCCTGCACCGCTTCGATGATCTGATCCAGCGCCTCGATGACCCCGGACGACGGCTCGGTCTTTCGCGAGGTCAGTACGGCCGCAACCTCCGCGACGTCTCGAAACGGCGCCTCACCGCGGGCGTGCAGGGCCGCTTCGAGGAACCCGGCGGGGTCGGTGTTGTGGCGCACGAGGCGCGCCAGTTCGGCTGCAGCCAGCGAATCGTTCGGATCGACCCGGAGTCGGATCCCGGCCAGCACGATGGCGGCTTCGGGACGTTCCAGCAGCCCGGCGCGTGCCAGCACGCTGCAAAGCCCTCGCCTCAGCAGGGCCTGTGCTACGGCTTCGCAGTTGTCATTGGTCTTGCACAGCACTGCGATGTCGTGGGGGACCACGCCACGCACCTCGCCGGTCTGCGGATCGCGGACCCGCACCGAATCGTCGGCCAGCATCGCGTGGATACCGTCGGCCAGGGCGTTCACGTCGGTATCTGCGCTGGCCCTTCGCTTCTCCCCGGGGGAAAGCAGCCAGATTTCGGCGCACGGTCCCAGGTCGTCGGGTGTATCGCCAGGCGGCGGAGAAAGCCGAACCTGCTCGCGTGCGAATCCCACCCGCGCGAACGCCAGTTCAAAGAGATCGGAGGTCAGCCAGACCAGGGAAGGACGGCTGCGGTAGGAATGTTGCAGCACCTCCAGGCGGCTCCCTGTCGAAGCGTGCTCGATGCTCTGCAGCACAGCACTCATCAGCGCAGGGTCGGTGCCGCGAAAGCCGTAGATTGCCTGCTTCTGGTCACCCACCCAGACGGTCTGTGGAACGATCTCGGCGAGTCGGAGGAAGATCGCCAGTTGCAGCGGGCTTGTGTCCTGGAACTCGTCCACGAGCAGCAGGTCGAGCTTGCCGCGCAGCTCCTCCGCCACGTCGGGGCGCTCGAGCAGGCGAAGCGCCAGGGTTTCCTGGTCGACAAAGTCAAGCGTGCCAGCCGCGCGCTTGCGGGCCTCGTAGGTGGCGTGAGCGCGGCGAGCCAGGTCGATCACGCGGCGGATGGCCTCCTCCACGTCAGCTTGCAGGTGCGGGTGGCCGTCGACGGCGCACGCGGCTTTCGTGACGGGCGCCATCGCGTCTCTCGAGGCCTTTGCGGTCGTCAGCGTCGTCATCTTGAGCCAGTCGCCCCAGCTGACCGTGCCCTCGCGATCCATCTGCGCCGCCACCCCTTGCAGGAACTCTCGCGTCTCTCGTGTGGTCTTTGTCGTGTCTCTCGCCAGGTCTGGCAGGCAGGCCTCAATGGCTTTTTTCAGGGTCTGGTTGCGGGCGAGACCGCTTTCTCCGTCACCCAGGAGCTCTCCCTTGCCCAGGACGTCTCGCATTTCCGAGACGGATTGTTCGCCACACGCTTCGAGTCGGTCCGGCGGGATCATGTTGGCGCGTGCCAGCGTGATGACGTCGTACACCGCCCCCTGCCAGTCAAAGTTCTCCATGCGGACGGTCAGGGCCGCCAGTGCGTTCGATTCCTCGGGTGTCACCACGGCCGATACCGCAGCCTTCATTTCACGGCGCGCACTCATCTCGTCGAGTACGCGGAGATCTGGAGAGAGCCCGAGCTGGAAGGCGAATTCGCCCACGATTGCGCCACAGACCGCATTGACCGTGCCGATGCGGGCGGCGCCCAGGCGCAGGCCAGCCTCGCTGTGCCCGGCTTCGATGAGTCGGCGGCGGACCCGCTCTTCGAGCTCTGCGGCGGCCCTGCGCGTGAACGTTGTCGCGAGCACGGCTTCGGGACGTACCCTCTGCCCGAGAATCTCGTCCTGCAGGAGTTCGGCCAGACGATAGGTCTTGCCGCTCCCCGCGCTTGCGGAAATGAGGTGGATGTTATCCATCCTGGGATTCTTCCTTTGTGCTGGATTGCTTTACGCTGGATCGCTTTCGGCCGGAGGTGTTTCTGTCTGACGGTTTTTCGCCCGTCGGGTTCGTGCCGAGCGGATCTGCGCCAACTTGCCTTGCGCCCTGCGCGTGAGCTTCCGCGACCTTCGGAGCCTTGCTTTCGGAGGGGGCGGCGTTCGCCGCGGAAGGACCGTCGGCTTCTTCCGTCGGTGCGCCAAAACTGCGCGCGCAGAGGCGACCGAAGTCACAGAGGTCGCACCCGGCGGGAAGAACGAGTTGCTCGTTCTCGATGCGCGCTTCCGTCTTGCTGGCCCACTCCGTGCCCTGGGGTGCGCCGGGGGCCTGGAGACGGCCTTCGAGGATTTCCTGCAGGCGACGCTGGATGCTCTTTTCGAATGCATTCCACGTCAACGCGGGGCTCGGGCCGGGGACGCGGGAACCGGCATCGAGCGTTGCGTCCTCCGAAAGGAGCAGCCTGCGGTTCTGCAGCACGTAGTATCCGACATCGGGAAGCGTGCTCCGCCACGTCGGCGTCTCGCCGTTCAAGGGGGGATCGGCGTGTTCGTGGCATGTAGAGGCCTCTGGCGGCGCGGAACCGTGGGGCGGGTCGCCGGCCCGTGCAGAAGACGCAATCAGGTGGGCGTAGGCCGCAAGCTGGTATGCGCTGCCCGCGCGCATTGCGTCGAGATAGTGCGTCTGACTTCCCCACTTGAAGTCGAGCACCGTGGGGCGGGTTCCCTGTTGCACGACGATGTCGGGACGCCCTTGAAAGATGTACCCGTCACGCGTTTCGCGCAGGGTGGTCTCGACGTTGGAGACCGTTCCTCCCGCGGCGTGGAGCAACCGCGCCAAGTCGCGCGCTGCGTCGGCGATGAGCAGTCGCACCCGGGACCGGCTTCCCTCCTCGGTGGGAAGGAAGAGTTCTCCCGCCAGTCGAGGACCGAGGCGGTCGAAGGAGGCTTCTGCCAGGCGCCCAGCTTCCTCAGGGGAGGGGAGAGCCGCTTTGAGGACGCCGTCCTCGCTGCTCGTGTTCGTCGGCACCGTCTCCAGTCGTAGAGGGGACGGGCTGAACACGTCGGCCAGTACCTCGTGGGCGAGGTTGCCCAGGAGTCTTGCTTCCGACGTCAGCGCGGCGGAGTGACCGGTTCGGACGCGGGCCACATGCTGCAGCGCCCATCTCACGGAGCAGGAGACGAGCAGTCCCAGGCTTGACGGACTTTCCTCCTCACGCGGATGGAGGAGGTCCGGCGTCACGGGCCAGTCGAGGACGCCGGTGGGCAGCGCCTGCAGGGAGCGCGCGGTTCTGGGGGCCCGGGTCACGGCGCAGGGCACGGAAACCTGCAAGCGGCTTCGCACCGAAGGTCCGGTGAGCGTGCCCAGCACTTCGTCGAAGAAGGGGTGCACGAATTCTTCATCGCCGTTGGCACTGCGTCGCGGACAGAACATCACGAGGTGCTCGGCGGCGTGCTGCAGTGGACGTCGCCATCGTCGCGCCTGAAGGACGGCCACCTCGGCCGGATCCGGAAGCGGCGTTCCCGCATTCTGGAGGGCTTTCAGTTCCGCGGTGGACAGGAACGTGCGAGGCGGCGTCGGAGCACTCGATCGCGTGCAGTTCCACCAGATCACCGTGCGCGCGACGCCGACGATTCCACCGGGATCTGCCACGGAAACAAGGCCGGCTTCCGCCCGGGCGTCCCCACCGGCGCCACAGGATTGTGCGGCCTGGGCGATGACGGAGAGCAGTTGTGGAAGACGCAGTGCCTCTTCCCCACAGGCTTCGAGCACGTCGATGGCGACCCTGCACTGGCTGCCACCGAGCGACCAGGCGGTGTCCCCCGACCCGCTGCTTCGGGCTCCGAATAAACGTTTCAGTTCACCCAGTCGCTCAACGGCTTCTTCGACGAGGATCACGGGGAAGCCGTCACTGTTGGGTGATTGCGTCTCGAACGGGGCGAGGAGGCGCTCCACCCGCGGCCGGACCCTGTTGTTTCCTGCCGCCTCGAGCGCCTTCAGTTCGCGCTCGAGGGTTGCGTTCCAGGTATCGCTGTTTACGGCAGGACACTGGTGGAGTGCGGAAGCCAGTCGATCGCGAAGGTCTGATGGGAACGGACAGAGAGGGGCCGTCAACAGTTCGAGCATGAGTTGCGGGTCGCGAGGGGTCACGGCGCTGACCAGGACCAGCGCGAGAATGGAGGACGGTGCGTCAAAAAGCGGTTCTGGCCGCGCACCGGTGCGCGGCAGCCCGTGTCGACGGAGCGCGGCGTCAAGCACGCGATCGGCGCCGATCACGAGCATGTCTCCTCGCTCGGCGCATGCGGCCATCCACGCCGCGGCCTCTTCGGCGGCGTCGAGCGGACCCTCACTGCGGACCAGTTGTATGGTGCCGTCGCCCAGTGGGGTGCAACGTGATTCCCCGAGGATCGACGCGCGGACGAGCTCCAGGTCCGACAGACGCGCGGCGTCGCGGGGAGGAGCGGTCAGAGGAGGCGTCTGGCGCACGTCGACCCCTCTGGCCGTGAGCAGGTGGAACAGCTGGCGCCAGCATGCGCTCAACTCGCGTGGATCACACAGCACGTCGATCCGTTCAATGTCGACGCGTCGTGTCTCCAGGCGTGTGGTCACTGCCACGAGCCGATCCGGAATCCCTGGCGGAAGGTCGCGCGTCAACGCGCCGAGGGAGTCCAGGCGGCGACTTCCCATGGGTTGTGCGCGCCAGCCGGCCATCCATAATTCGTCTCGCCACCCGAGCAGGGTATGGGCCACGCCTGACGGATCGGCTTCGGCACTGGTGTTCCAGAAGCCGTCTTCCTTTTGCAGGTTTGCCATGAGCGCTGCCACGCGGTAGGGTAGGGTCTCGTACTCTCCGCCGAGGCCGAGCGCGGTCTCGAGCGTGGAGAGAAGGCCTGCCGGCCCCACCCAGACTTCCCCTGCGGTGGCTTCACGGTCGGAGTTCGGGCCGGGCCACGAGCCGGTATCAAAATCGAGATCAAAGCGGATGTGCAAAGGGAGCTGCCTTTCGCGGTCTTTCGACGTGCGACCGATGGATGGGGATGCGACACACAATCCCCGGGCCGAAGAGGTTGGTCGATTCTCGACGCACCCCTTCCAGCCTGCTTCATCCGCCATCTCGGGGACGATACCTGCAGACCCGATGCGTGGTTGGATCCCTCACGGTGCGCGGTTGCCCGCCGCGCGCCCCGCCGCGTCAGCCGCGGGCGGCACCAGGCTTTGAACGGTCTCCTGAATCGTTTTCCATGATCGGAAGGACCTGCAACCACAGGCCAGGAATGCTCCCCCGCAACTTTGCTTCTGGTACCCCGCCGTTGCCTCGTGCCGCCCCCTCGCGCCCGCCGCCCGTGCCCCTCTTGATGTGGCCGCCGGACGGCCCGCCGCGCCCGTTTCAATGGAGCGTGCGAAAGCCGCCTCGGACGTCGACGGCAAACGGCAATCTGGACTGGAGAAACACGGCATATGATCAATATCGTCTCCGCCGCCCACTCGTCGGTGGGGAAGAAAATTGTTACGGGCCTGACGGGTCTGGCCCTCATTCTGTTCATCCTGGTGCACCTGGCTGGGAACCTGACGCTCTACTTCGGGGCGTCCGCCTTCAACGGCTATGCGGCATTCCTGGAAGAAATCGGCCACCACATGTTGTTGCCGGTGGCCGAGGTCTGTCTTGCCGCGGTGTTCCTCTTCCACATTGTTGCCGGGGTCTCGGTGGCACTGCGTCGCCGCGAGGCCCGCACGGTCCCCTATTACAAGGCCGCTGACGCCGCTCATACCAGCACGAAGACGTCGTCCTCACTCACCATGATCTGGACCGGCTCCGGGCTTTTCGTATTCTTGATTCTGCACATCCTGCAATTTCGCATCGCCAACGTGATGACGCCGCCCGCTCAGCGCAACCTCTACAACCTCGTGGTCAACGTTTTTCACCAACCGCTGTACGTCGGGATCTACACGCTTGTGATGCTGGGGCTCGGCCTTCATCTTCGGCATGGTTTCTGGAGCGCGTTCCAGTCGCTGGGTCTGAACAACAAGCGCATCCTGCCATTCCTGTACGGGTTTGCGGTGCTGTTTGCCGTCGTGATAGCGCTCGGCTTCCTCGCCATTCCAATCTACATGTACACTGCAGGGGTTGCGACCCTGCCTGTGGGAGGTCACTGAATGACAAGCCCCGCTGAATCCACGTCCTCCGTACTCGACTCAAAGTGCCCCGGCGGACCGATCGAGACGCGCTGGACCCAACACATTTTTGACATGAAGCTCGTGGCACCGGCCAACAAGCGCAAATTCACGGTCCTCGTTGTAGGAACCGGACTTGCGGGTGCCTCCGCTGCGGCGACGCTCGGTGAACTTGGCTACAACGTCCTGAACTTCTGCATTCAGGATTCTCCTCGCCGTGCTCACAGCGTGGCGGCTCAGGGCGGGATCAATGCCGCCAAGAACTACCAGAACGACGGAGACAGCGTTTTTCGCCTGTTCTATGACACGGTGAAAGGCGGAGACTTCCGCTCCCGCGAGTCGAACGTCTATCGTCTGGCCGAACTCTCGGTGCAGATCATCGATCAGTGCGTGGCGCAAGGCGTGCCGTTTGCGCGCGAGTACGGCGGCACCCTCGCCAACCGCTCGTTTGGTGGCGCGCAGGTTTCCCGTACGTTCTATGCGAGAGGTCAAACAGGCCAGCAGTTGCTGCTGGGCGCCTACGGTTCGCTCATGCGTCAGGTGGAGAGCGGGCGCGTCAAGATTTTTCCGCGTCGTGAAATGCTCGACCTCGTGACCATCGATGGCAAGGCCCGTGGCATTGTGGTGCGGAACCTGGTTACCGGTCAGATTGAGACGTACGCCGGGCACGCCGTTGTGCTGTGCACGGGTGGCTATACCACGGTCTTCTATCTCTCGACCAACGCGGTGAACAGCAACGCCACTGCAATCTGGCGCTGCCACAAGCGAGGGGCGTTCTTCGCGAACCCCTGCTACACGCAGATCCATCCCACCTGCATTCC
>JAJXVI010000056.1 GCA_021782195.1 bacterium
CAACGTTCCACTGATTGTACGTGAACTGAATGTGACCTGACGATGGTGGGTCGCCTCTCTTCGGGTTGTATTCCTGCGCGTGTGCCTGTGCGTGCCAACCGGCGAACACAAGGAGCAAACATGCCATCGTCCTGATCCACGATCGTTTTACCAAGAAAATCTCCGCCTTCCGCTGCCAGTGTGTTTGGCGGCGCGTTCATTTCAGTCTCGCGTCACGTTGCTGTGGGGCCGAGACCGTTGGTGTGAGGCTTCTCGTCACGGTCGCGAGTCCCTTCCTTTAGACGAGGGTTTGCGGCCAGGCGAAAGGAGAGGGAAGCCGGTGTATGTAAAACTGAGCCACTTCAATGTGGTCTAGATCTTCGCGTCCCCGCTTTCGCCCCATGACCATCGTGTTGATTGCAGCAGTGGTCTACACGGCGCTTTTCTCATTCTTCTGCATTCAGCGTTGGCGTACTGGCTACCTGGGCGATCCCGACTACGGTCTCTTCAATCAGTCCTTCTGGACCACGCTTCACGACGGCAGGGTGTTCTACAATACGTACGAGGAAGGGAGCCACTTCCGCACCCACAATTCCCCCATTTTCTTTCTCGTGCTTCCCCTGTATGCGTTGTATCCGAAAATGCAGACGCTGCTTGTGGTGCAGACGGTCGCTGTGGCACTGGGTTCCGTGGCCGTGTTTCGTCTGGGAACCTGGTTTCTGGACGAAGATTGCGGGGTTCTTCTTGCCCTGGCGTATCTGCTCTATCACCCTCTGCACGGCGTGAACTACGATCAGTTCAATGAACTGTGCTTCCTGCCGGCCCCGTTGCTGTTTGCGTTCTACAATCTCTACCGGCGGCGGATGGGTGCATTCTGGGTGTGCGCTTTGCTGGCGCTGTCCTGCAAGGAGGACGTGTCGTTCGTCACAGCCTTGCTCGGCCTTTACACCACTGGACTGGGCTTGTACTCCGGGCGTCGCAAGGGCCGCTTTGACACGCTGGTGGCGCACGGCCTCGGACTGTTTCTCGTTTCAGTTTTGTGGTTTGCCTTCTCGCTGTTTGTGCTCTTTCCGTACCTGCGTCACGGGGAAGCGTGGCCTTACTTTCAGGAACGCTACGGGAATCTTGGTAGCACGATGGGCCAGGTCGTCTGGACGATGATCACCCGTCCCTGGGTTCTTCTTCCATGCTTTTTCGGACGTCAGGCGATCCTGCTTTTCTTTGAACTGATGTTGCCGCTTGCCCTTCTCCCGTTGCGTGTTCCTCGTGTCATGCTTCTGGCTGCGCCGACCTGGGTGGTATTGTTGCTCAGCTCATTCGGGGCGATGCACAACACGGGATCCAGGTACATGGCACCCGTGATTTCTTGTCTGCTTGCCGCCACCGCACCTGGAATCCGGGATTACGTCTGTGCGACCTCTCTCGAAACTGAGCGGGGAGCACCCTCCGCGGTCTGGCCGGCAATACGCAATCTCTGGTGCACGCTCTTCCGAGTCCGTTCCGCTTCCTCTGCGGCTCCCCAACAGATGCGGTTGATGCCGTGGTCGGAGTGCGAGCCGCTTCGCCCACTGACTGACCAGGAGCGTGCACATGCCCGCCTGATTTCACGTGGGGTGCTCGTATTGACGCTCTTGTTTGCACTGGCAATCGACACGACCCCCTTTCGCTTCCCATTCAAGAACATTCCACGATTGACCGCGCACGAACGCGCACGCGACAGGCTGGTTGCCATGATAGGCCCTCATTCAAGCGTTTCCACGCAGCCTGAGTTTTATGGCAAGCTCGCAAACCGGAGGCTTGCGTGGATTGGATATCATCCCGGCTCGAAGTACATCCTGGTTGATCCGACCCGCCCGCTGTGGTATGACCACGCCCAGTGGAATGTCATTCTTCCCTGGTTGCTTCGTAGCGGGAAATATCGCGTCATCTGCAATGACGACGGTGCCCTCCTCTTGAGGCGCACGCGGGTTTTCGGACCGCGGACGTCCTCCGGGCCTGCTGGGAGGAGGCGCCGAGCCGGTGAGAAGTCAGGCTCGGATGCCTCAAGCGATGAGGAGGAAGCTCATACCATCGGACGTGGTGGAAAGAATTGAATGCGGGTGCTCTTCCGGGCCGACTGCTGGTGACGTCAGCGACTCGCAGCAGTTGTTTCCACCGGGTTGTCCGGTATGAGTTCCACAACTGCGCGTTGGGGCTCAATCAGCGAAAGTCTCTCACGGCAGACCCATCGCTCCTCGCGACGCTCGCCCTGAACTTTCTGACCGTCCTTGAGAACGTCGCCGTGGTCTACGAGATACTGGGCAGTGGTGAACAGCACTCGTGCGAGCGTTGAGGGGTCGCGTCCGACCAGCGTGGCCTGAAGGTCTCGCAGTCCGATCGCGCCCAGGCCCAGCGTGTCCATGGAGATTTCGCGGTGATCGGCTGTCCCGGTCTGGAACATTCGAACGTTTACGGCCGGATAGGCTCCCAGTCGTCTGCTCTCCTTCCGGACCCTAAGGTACTCTGCCGGGAGCACGAGATGGCCGGCAGGTTTCCAGTGGATGGCAACGCACAGCGGAACGGCCTCGAGGATTGCGTCCACGACGTCATAAAGCAGTGCAAGTCGCTGCCTGTACGGGATGCGATGCCCGAGGAGGTCTACCATTTCCAGCAATCCCGTGCAGTTTGGTACCACATTGCGTGCCCCTGGCCAGCTCCAGCTCTGATGAAGAGCCGTAGCGAGGTCCGTGGAACGTGGCGGACGCGCAGACAGGCTGCAGGCCGCACACACCAGTCCGCTGTCCAGGCGCACGCGCACTTCAGGAAAGGCGAAGGTGAGCTGAGTCTCGGTTTCGCCGCGTCGGGTCTCGTCGGTCCGCCGGCGTCGGCGGAGGGTCTGGAGCAATCCTTCGCGGTCAACGACGGGCTGCGTGAGGTACAGCAACTGCACGGTGTATTCGGTCAGTGGGGGCCGGCTCATGGATGCCTGTTGCGCTAGAACACCGAGGGCACCGTCTGGATCGGCGTCCCTTCGGCGCGGGTGAGCGCCCTGAAATCGCTCAGAAGCTGTTGAAAAACCGGGCCCGGTTTCCCGGTTCCGACCTTTCGTCCACTCACGGTCACGACGGGGATGAGTTCGGCACCGGTGCCGGTGAGAAATACCTCGTCGGCCACGAACAGGTCGTGAGAGGTCAGCGTGGTCTCTTCCACCACCAACCCCTTCTTGCGTGCGACCTCGATGACTGCCCCTCGCGTGACCCCCTCAAGGATGCCGACGAATGGGGCGGGCGTGCGGATCACGCCGTTGGAGACCGTGAAGATGTTCTCCGCCGTGCATTCGGTGACGTGGCCGCTCGTGCTCAACATGACCGCTTCGTCTGCATTGGTCGTGTTCGCCTCGATGCGAGCGAGAATGTTGTTGAGATAGTTCAGGCTCTTGATGCGCGAGTCCAGGCACTGCGGGGGGGTGCGCTGCACCGAACTCACGATCAGGCGCAGGCCGTCCCGATATTTTTCCTCTGGATACAGGCTGATCCCGCTGGCAATGATGACCACTGAAGGGGTGGAGCACTTACGCGGATCCAGCCCGAGATCGCCTTTTCCCCTGGAAACCACAAGACGGACATACCCGTCGGCAATCTCGTTCCTGCGACAGCTCTCCAGGACGGCGTCCCGCACTTCATCAAACGGGACGGGGATCTCGAGGTGAATGGAGTGGGCAGACGTGTACAATCTCGACAGATGCTGGTCGAGGCGAAATACCCGCCCGTGGTACGCGCGAATTCCTTCAAACACGCCGTCGCCGTAAAGAAAGCCGTGGTCCCAGACCGAGATGACAGCGTGTTCTGCATCGACGAAGGCGCCATTGATATACACCTGGTGAGACATCGTGTGCTCCTCGCGTGGTTTCTGCGTGCGGATGCGGCCCGCGGGGGCGCGATTCTCTCCGACAGCCACGGTCTCCTTCACTTCGAGGTGCGTGTGAACTCAAAGACGAGCGCGACATTGATGCGATGCGGCGGTCTGTCGAGGCTGCCCCCTTCCACGGGGTGGCTCCCCTGCGTATCGGGACGTGCACGACATCCGCTATCGCGCGATCCGGTTTGGGGACGGCACGTGCCCGTCCCGTGCGGGATCGCATGCGCGAGCAGGGGAGGGGCAGTTCGAAAGCGCGCCGAACCCTGCCCGTGCTTATGGAAAAGGACAAGTTGCAGCGGATTCCGGAACCTACGATTCAGCGTCTTCCCCTGTATTACCGTTGCCTTTCTGATTTGCGAGACAGTGACCGAGAAGTGGTGTCTTCCGAGGACATTGCCTCCCGGATTCCCGGCGTGAAGGCCTCGCAGTTTCGCAAGGACCTGTCGTATTTTGGGGAATTTGGCGTGCAGGGCGTGGGGTATCTGGTGGAGCCTCTGCTCGAGCGCATCTCCGGCATTCTTCACCTCGACCGCCAGCACGACGTGGCACTTGTCGGTGCAGGCAACCTCGGGTCTGCGTTGCTCAACTTTGCCGGTTTTCGACAGTGGGGATTTCACATTACACGGGTTTTTGACTCTGACCCTGACAAGGTGGGTCGCACGGTCGGGGGACTTGTGGTCGAGAACGCCAACGCCATCCCCGCGCTTGGCGGTGTTTCAATCGGCATCATTGCCGTGCCCACGTTTGCCGCACCCGCGGCTGCGCGCGCCCTCGCACGGGCCGGGTGCATCGGTCTCTTGAACTTCTCGGGCGCCAAGCTCATTCTGCCTCCGCCGATTTCAGTGCGCAATGTCGACCTGACCAACGAGCTCTCGATTCTCTCGTACAAACTGGCCGGCCTTGACCCTCGCCACGCGGGAGATTGAGAGAGACTCCTGCCACACGCATGCCCGTGCCCCCCCTCCCAAGCCCCCGCATCTCGATTGGCGCGACCCTGTCGGCCTCGCTTTTCTGAAGACGCAACCCGGGGGCGTCAGGTCGGTCAGCAGACCTCGCGGTACACCGAGAGCGTGCGATCGGCGCACTCGGCCCACGAGAAATGCGCGGCGCGTCGCAACGCGGCCTCTCGCAGTGGCACGCGTGTCTGTTCCTCGAGGCAGGCGGCACGCAGCGTTCGAAGGGTCTCACGTTCGTCCGAGACATCCACGAGGAGGCCGCCGTCTCCGACCACTTCCGCAAGTGAACTTGCCGACGAGGAAACTACGACGGTTCCACACGCCATCGCTTCCGCGACCTGCAGCCCGAATCCCTCGTACAGGGAGGGATAGAAAAACACGTGCGCCTGTCGATAGAGTGCTGGAAGGTCCTCTTCCTCCACATAGGTCACGGACCGCAAGCGAGCGGGTTGTGAGAATCGTGCTACTGCGGCCGAAAGCAGTGGACCCTCTGCACTGAGCACAACCACCTGCACGTCATCGGCGAGCGCGGGCAGAAGCCGGTCGAGCAATGCCAGGCCGTGCGGCAGGTTCTTGTGCGGACGTGGATTGCCGGCCATCAGCAGGAAGGGGGGGCGTACCCCATAGCGAACTGCCAGCCGGGTGGCCTCGTCTGGTTCGGTGGCGGGCTGAAAGTTAGGCTGCAGGCCGTGGGGAATGACTGTAACGTGCGAAGAGGGAAGGCGAAGATAGCGGCAGAGATCGGCACGCGCAGCTTCGGATGGGGCCAGAACCCGCCGTGCACGTCGTGCCGCCCACGGGAGCCATCTGCCGAAGTAGAAGCGGTACCGAGGAAGGTGCCCCGAGAAGATGAGGGGGATGAGGTCGGGTATGGTCATTACGTAGGGCACGGGACGAAGCAACGGAATGGCCGCTGTCGTTGCGTGATACAGATCCGGGCGTTCGTTCCACAGCGACGCGGGAATCTGCCATTGTTCGCGTAAGGTGAACGGGCGCGCCGCAATCTTCCGCACGCCGACATTGGCGTTCTGCTGCGCGAGTTGACGAGCCCACGGGGAATCGCCGAGCATGACGAAATGGTCGTGCGGCGCTTTTCGCGCCAGTTGCTCCACTGTTGCCCAGATGACACGACCGTGGCCGTGAAGGTGGCGGCCGAGCATGCGTGCGTCAATTGCGATTTTCACGGTGCTCCCATGGAAAAAACCCCTGCCCGTCCTGTTTCTCGGTGTCTGGCCGTTGACAGGGTCGAGCAGGGGGGACGCCGTACGCGTCCCGGTGTTGCCACGTGTCGCCGTGGGGCGAATTTGTGACGTGCCGGTACCGCTACGCGCACTGCGTGGTTCAGATTGTGCGGGCGATGAGCCCGGCTTGCGCCGGAGGCACAACCGTCGCCACGTGGAGGCTTGATGGAGGCACGGAAGGAGTGGTTGGTTGGGTCGGATCGGACGGTTGCGCCGGATCCGTCGACTGGGTCGGGTCTGGCGGCGGAACCGGCAGACCGCGGTCGCGGAAATACTTCATCACGTGGTAACCATACGCACCCACGTCGCCCATCAGGCCCGCCACGCTCAACCCCATGGCGATTGGCGCACCGATGATGGGGAACACCCCGCCCACGGCACCGGCGAGACCGGCCACGTCGGTGAGGACGTGCGTGCCGTCAACAAACTTGTCAAGCAGCGTGGAGTTCGGGCTCTTGAAGGTGTCTACGGCCTTCTTGCCGTCAAGCCCCAGTGCAACCACACGAATCATCGGCAGGAATCCCTGGCTGGCGAAGGCGCGAACGTCCTGTGGGACACCGCTGAAGACCTGGGCTTTTACGGCCAGTGCAGCCTCTTTGAAGGCAAATGCCGGGTCCTGCCCGATAACGTTCGAAATCTCCACACTGGCGCTTCGGATTGCGTCGGAGGCAAAGTGCTTGAAGTGATCGTAGCCGCTTACGCCTTCCTTCTTGATCACCAGCACGGGCTTGCCGTCGGTGGAGATGGTGATGCTGTCGCCGCTCTTCATGTTGCTGGAGCCGACAAGCTGGGCGACTGCGTGCGAGTCAAGAAGACGTTGTGCTCCGGAACGGTCGGAGGTTGCGCCACCGCTTATCGTGACCTGATCTCCCTGTGCCGGAAGCGCGGCGGAAGCCCCGGAAGCTGCTCCCGGCGCGGACTGTCCGGCACTGCCGTTGCTGGTGTGGTCACCCTCGGCCGTGGTGCGGACTGTTCGGGGCGTCTGGGGAATGCCTTCAATCATCGGGGAGTGCCTCCGGTCGCCACTCGCGGTGGCGCAAGTTCTGTTTCTGCCTACAGAATACCACGCACGTACGAGCGTGTGTATTGCAAAGTTGTGAACACTTCTGCCAGTGTTTCCCGGTTCGTCTCTCTCGGAGTTCTGTCGGTCTTCTGTGAACGAGAACGATGTGCTTGCCCTGATTTCGTGTTCGCATGTATTCGGGGTTGCAGGGGCTCCATTCCTCGAGGTGGTAACAATGGACGTGAATTCGACCGTGGCGTCACAATCGCTGGAGGCTCTGGAACTCCCCAGCATTCTTGAGATGGCGGGCCGTCACGCTTGCTGGAGCGGCGGTGTGGCTGCGCTCGCTGCGCTTCGTCCGTTCACGGATCGCGAGCGACTGCTTGTTCGACTGGCCGAGGTTGCGGAGGCCATCCGCCTCGATGAGGCGTTCGAGAACATGCCGATCCGTGGCATGCGCGACGTGATGGGAGACGTCCAGGCGGCTTCGCGTGGCCAGACGTTGGAGCCCGCGTCCCTTCTCGACGTGGGAAACGTATTGCGCGTTGCGGCGAACGTGCGGAGATTCCTCGAAGATCGTCGCGAACAGGTGCCCACCCTCACCGAGTACGGATCGCACCTGGTTGCGCACGCACGCCTCCAGGCGGAGATCGAAGCAACTTTTGATTCCGAGGGGACGATGCATGACGCGGCCAGCCCCCGGCTGGAAAGCTTGCGCCTCCAGATTCGCACACTGCAGAACCGCGTCACGGCGAAGCTCCAGGGCATTCTGCGGAACCCGTCCAACGCGAAGATCTTCCAGGATCCCTATGTCACGACTCGTCAGGATCGCTACGTGCTTCCGATCAAGGCCGAGTATCGCAGTTCCTTCAACGGCCTCGTGCTCGACGCGTCGGCGAGTGGCGCAACGCTGTTCATGGAACCGTACGAGGTCGTGGAGCTTGACAACGATCTACGTACGCTGCGCGTCTCCGAGCAGCACGAGGTTCAGCGCATTCTCGAGGCGCTGACCGACAGGGTTTCGTCAGTTGCCGACGACGTTGAAGCGAACGCCCAGGTTCTCGCGCACCTCGACATGCTTTCCGCCATTGCGCGCTTCGGTGCCGAGCAGCACGCGCGCCTGGTACCGATTGACGATGCTTCATCACTCGTGCTGCGCCAGGCGCGCCATCCATTGCTGGGTTCACGGGCCATTCCCATCGACATCGAGGTCGGACGGAAGGCGCGCGTGGTTGTCATCACGGGTCCCAACACGGGTGGGAAGACGGTGACGCTCAAGACCGTGGGTCTGCTCGGACTGATGGCGATGTGCGGTCTGCCTCTTCCTGTTGGGGACGGCAGTCGTGTCGGCTTCCTGCGGGGCGTTTTTGCTGATATCGGTGATGAGCAGAGCATTGCGCAGAACCTCAGCACGTTTTCCTCGCACCTGACCCGGATCGCGCGCATTCTTCCCTGCGCGAGTGAACAGACGCTCGTGGTGCTCGACGAGGTGGGCGCGGGTACCGATCCGCGGGAGGGCACCGGGCTTGCCGTCGCGCTTCTTGAGCATCTGTGTTCGCGGGGCGCAATGGTCGTCGCCACAACGCACTACAACGAACTGAAGACGTTTGCGGCAAACTTTGAAGGCGCTGTGAACGCGGCGATGGAGTTCGATCCCGTCACCCTCCAGCCGACCTATCGCATTCTCATGGGGGTTCCCGGTCGTTCCTGCGCCATTGAGATCGCGGCGCGCCTGGGTTTGCCCGAACCACTTCTCGACCGTGCGCGCGAGTTGCTGGGGACTGCCCACTTCTCGCTCGAGGAACTGCTGGCGAACCTTGAGGTTGAGCGCGAAGAGCAGGAACGTCAGCAGAGCCGGACCGAAGCGGCGTGGGCAGCCGCGGAGCAGAGCCGATTGGACGCGCAGCGCGAGCGTGACCGCGTGGATCTGTGGCGGGCCGAATCCGAGAAGGCTGCCGCGGGTGAAGCTCGGGCCCTGATTGACGCGGCGCGCGAGGAAAGTCGGCAGATACTGGCCGATGCTCGGCGTCGACTCGGTACGCTGTTCGCCGCAGCCGCTCGTGAGCGAAAGGAGCGTGCCGAGCGTGCGGGGTCCGCGCCCGCCCCGGCGCCCGCCGTGCGGTCCGCGCCAGCCCCGTCCCCGCCCCCGGCGCCCGCCGTGCGCTCCGCGCCCGCCCCGTCCGC
>JAJXVI010000057.1 GCA_021782195.1 bacterium
CACTGGCTGAGGCGCCTGGATTCGAACCAGGGAATGACGGATCCAAAGACCGTTGCCTTACCGCTTGGCTACGCCTCAGTGAACAAGCGCGCCGTGGCGCGCCATCATGATATCCACCGGACCGAACGGCGTCAAGCAGGAGATTCCGCACTTCCGCACTTCCGCACTTCCGCACTCCCGCACGACAACGCCGCCATCGGCTTCAGCGAACGGGTTCGACCTCTTCCTGCATCGCGCGAATATCACGCAACAACGCCTGCTCGTGACCTTCCGGATTCACACGCTCGTAGACTCGACGCAGCACGCCCTGGGGATCCACCACAAAGGTGGTGCGGTTCCAGTACAGCGTACCGTGAAAGTCGGTCTGACCCACACCCAGCGCCCCCAGAAGCACCGCCTGCGGATCCGACAACAGATCGACCGTCAGACCGTGCTTGTTGCAGAACGACTGGTGCGAGGCCACGTCGTCGGCACTGAGCCCGACCACCACCACGTTGCGCGCCTCGAACTCCGCCCGCGTGGCAGAAAACGACCGGCCCTGAATCGTGCAGCCCGGCGTATCGTCCTTCGGGTACACGTACAGCACCAGCCAGCGCCCCGCATAGTCGGCCGCCGAGCGCATCGCACCCGACTGGTCAGGGAGACTGAATGAAGGCAGTGGCTGCCCGCTTGAAATCATCGTACACATTTCCCTTCCGTCTGATCCCCTGAATCCCGATTCCACGATTCCCGGCCCGCAAAACCCGGACTCCTGGACAGATCCGCTTCTTCCCTGCGCCCTGCCCGTGACCCTTTCATCCGCTCCCCCCCCGCAACTTCGACCGGGCAACTGCGCGGCCCGAGATTGAGCAGGCGATCCTCCGAGCGCGCGATCTCACCTTTGCAACTGGCTCAGGCGACTCCGACGTCGGCCATAGAGGAAGTAGATCACCAGACCGACCCCAAGCCAGATCCAGAAGCGAATCCAGGTCAGGCTGGGCAATCCCCACGCAAGCCACACACACAGCGCGATCCCGACCGGCGCCGAAACCCAGACGAACGGCACCCGAAAGCGCCTCGGATGATCCGGACGCGTCACCCGCAGAATCATGACCGCCAGGCAGACCAGGACAAAAGCGAACAGCGTTCCGATGTTGGTGAGCTCCACCACCTCACCGATGTTCATCAGCGCCGCCGGCAGCACCACCAGGACCCCCGTGAGAAGCGTCGCGTTGGCGGGCGTCCCGTACTTTGGATGCACTTTCGCAAACCAGCTTCCCAACAGACCGTCTCGACTCATGGCCATCAGGATGCGCGGCTGCCCGATCTGGGTCACCAGGATCACGGCCGTGGTGGCGATCACCGCGCCAAACGAGATGAGCGTGGACAGCGCGGTCAGATGGTCCTGACGAAAGATGTAAGCCAGCGGATCGTCCACCCCAAGCTTGCGATAACTCACCATCCCCGTCACCACGAGCGTCACCAGCACGTACATCACCGTGCACACCACCAGCGATCCCACGATGCCGATCGGCAGGTCGCGGCCCGGGTCACGGCACTCCTCCGCGGTGGTCGACACCGCGTCAAATCCGATGAACGCAAAGAAGATGATGGCCGCACCCGCCTGGATTCCTGCAAACCCGCGGGGCGCGAACGGATGCCAGTTGGAAGGGTGGACGTACCCGGCCCCTATCACAATGACCACCAGCAGGATCACGAGCTTGATGGCCACCATGATCGCGTTGGCGCGCGCGCTCTCCTTGATGCCGATGTAGCAAAGCCAGGTCACCATCAGGATTACCACGACCGCAAGCAAGTTGATGGTAATCGGAAACCCGTGCACGACCGGCGCACTCGAAAGCGCGCTCCAGTTGTCCGACCCGAAAACCGCCGTCCCGTTCAGCAACCCCTCTCGCGCCTTCGCAAACGCCGCCAGCCTCAGGCCGATGGCGGGCTGCAAGCGGTACGCCGCATCGGTGAGCGTTGCGGGGACGAGCGTTCCGAGGCTGTGCGCATCCAGGTAGCTCTGCGAGAATTCCAGCGCTGAACGCGGATCCGTAGACAGCCAGGGCGGCACGCTGATTCCCAGGGTACCCTGTAGCAACGAGTTCGCGTAGCCCCCCCACGATATCGCCACCGACACGTTGGACACCGCATACTCGAGCAGGAGGTCCCACCCGATGATCCAGGCCACGATCTCCCCCATGGTGGCATAGGCGTAGGTGTACGCGGAACCCGCAACGGGGATCATCGACGCCATCTCCGCGTAGCACATCGCCGTGAACCCGCACGCAACGGCCGTGATCAGCTCGCTGACCACGAGCGCCGGCCCGGCAGCCGGACGGACGCTGTTGCCGGCCGCCGCCGTTCCGATGGCCGAAAAGATTCCCGCGCCGATGATGCAGCCGATTCCGAACATCACCAGCTCAAACCAGCCCAGGTTCTTCTTGAGCGAATGGCCGTCGCAGTCTACACTCGACTGAAGCTGCTCCAGGGACTTACGCTGGAAGAGTCGGGAAAGCATGGCACCTCCCACCAAAAACCACAGGCGTCTTCGCCCCCTGGGAGGACTGCCCCTGCCCCCGTGCGCCCCGAACCCGCCGCGCACACCCCCCGACCGGCTCGACAGTAACCGGCAGGGTACCGCCCGCTACGCGGTGTGCGATGCGTCCAACAATCCGGGCAGCAACCCCACCGATTCCAGCGCCAGCGCCGCCGCGCCCAGCACACCCGCTTCCTGGCCCAGCTGCGCCGCCACGATGGGCGTCTCGGACGCGCGGATCATCCGACACCTGCGCGCCACCTCGCGACGCGCGGGGACCAGCAACAGCTCGCCAGCCTGGCCAACGCCGCCACCGATCAGCACGCGCTCCGGGTCGATGGCCGTCAACACCGTGGCAATCGCAACGCCCAGCCAGCGCCCCGCCTCGGACAGAATGCTCAACGCGTCAACGTCGCCGTCCCTTGCGGCCTGCGTCACGTGCGCCGGTGTCACGGCTTCAAGCGATCCAGCCAGCGCCAGGATCCCCGTCGCTCCGCCGACCTCGGCCAGTTCCGCCACGGCGCGAACGATGGCCGGCCCGCTCGCCAGTGCCTCCACGCAACCTCGATTCCCACACCCACAACGCGGACCGAGCGGATCCACGGTGATGTGCCCGAGCTCGCCCCCGGCACTGTGCGCACCCTCGATCAGGCGGCCGTTCACGACCAGGCCTCCGCCGATTCCCGTCCCGAGGGCCAGCATGGCCAGCGAACGCACCCCGCGCCCCGCACCAAACTGCATCTCGCCCAGCGTGTGCGAGCGCACGTCGTTGAGCAAAAAGACCGAGAGGTCGAGCGCCTCCTCCAGCGGACGCGCCACCTCCACGTCGTGCCAGCGAAAATTTGGCGAGAAGCGACAGACGCCTCGACGGCGATCGATGTTGCCGGGCAGCCCCATCCCGACCCCTCTCACGGCGCGCCGCTCCACTCCGGCCACGGTCATCGCGTCAAGCACCACGCGCGCCACATCCTCGCGGAGCAGGTCACGCGGAGGACGCGTACGGTCGATCGGCGACTCGGCCTGACCCGCCACATTGCCTGTCACGTCGACTACGGCCGCGTTCACGTGCGACCCTCCCAGATCGATTCCCACTACATACGGGTCGGCCACGCTTCTACCACCTTTCTGCTCCACAACGCACGCCCGAGGACGCTCACACAGATCGCATCGGACCCTACATCCAGGAAAATTGAAGCATCTTGTTTCGCGCGCCTGCATTCAGCCCCTGCTCCATCGCACCCCCCGCATCGCGCCGGCGCGCCCGTCGCGGCAGGGACGTCCCCCGCGTCGACCCGAATCTCCGCTCCATGGATTGCCACGGCTGGTTCGACTTCGCCGACCTCGAATCTCCGCGCCTTTCCGCGGAGGGGACGCACCTGCTCTGGCGTTCCGCGGGTGTCGTGTGGACGGCCCCGGTTCCTCCCCCCTCCCGCATTTTTCGCTGCACGCCCGAGCGCGCATGGGTCGGGGACGCACCGTGCGGTCCCCACCCCTGCCCCGTCGCAACCGCGGACGGCGACCTCGCCTGGCTCCCCGACGGATCCACCATCATCGCGCTCAGCGAAAGCGGACAGCTCACGCTCTACCCTTTGCCGTCCACGTCGTGGCAACGCGAGGTCGTCTCGCACGGCCTTTGGGACGCCGCCCCGCTTTCGCCCACGCCCTCCTCAACGTCGTCCCCCGCGGACGCAACACGTCTCGCGTCGGCGGCACGTCTCGGGTTCGTCGCCGGCGCGCACGTCTGGCTCTCCGCCCCCGCGACCCCCGCCCGCTGGGAACCCGACGTCGCGACCCCCGCGTCCGCGACCGTCCCCGAGCCGCCCACCAGCGCCAGCGCGGACCTCTTCCGCCACGACCTCGGCGTCGCCACCCGCGTCCTCCTCTACCGCAACGAGGACGGCCTCCCCGCCCGCTGGGAACCCGACGTCGCGTGGCGTGGCGCGCAACTCTTCACCCTGCGCGAGTCGCGCCTGGCACGCCCGCTGATGGGAATCCACCCGACGACGCGCGACCTCGTGTGGGTCTCCCCGCCAGGAGAGTTCTCCATGCACGCGGTCGCGCCCATCGACGACGACGAGCTGCTCGTGGTCACCAACCTTCACCGCATTTTCGCGTCGGTCGCGCGCTTTCACGTGCCGTCGAGAACCGCGCGCTTCCTGTTTGACGAAAGCTGGGACCAGCGCGCCTGGCTGGCCGGCAACCGCCTGCTCGTGCTCGACAACGAGTGCGGCGTGGACGTCGCGCGCCTCTACGAGTGGCCGTCGTGCCGCCCGGTGGCAAGCGTCCCACCCGCGGGAGGCTCCTTTGGCGCCTTTGCGTTCGACGCCGCCCGCAGACGGGCCGTCGCCACCTGGCAGTCGCCGAGCCGTCCCCCGGAACTTGTCCTCCTCGACCTCGCCGACGCCTCCTGGCGCTTCCTGACCGCAAATCTGCCGCCTCCGGCCCCCCCCGTCGTCCCCTGCCGCATCCGGTTCGCGGGGCTCGACGGCGAGCCGCTGTGGGGCTGGCACTTCGTCGCACTTCCCGCGGCTCCGTCCCGTGCGCCCAGGGCTCCCCGCACCGACACGACGGAACACCCGCCGGACGCGGGTTCGCGCACCCTCGCGCCACTTGCGATCTGGCATCGGGAGGGAAGCCAGGAACGCGCCGTCTACCGTCCGCAGATCCAGGCTGCGCTCGCTCGTGGCGTTTCGGTGCTCGCCCCGGATCCGCGGGGGGTGACGGGATACGGCCTGCCCTACGCGCGCGCCCACGCCGCGCAAGACCTCGAAGCCGCCGTCCGCTGGGCGCTCTCAGAGGGACGAGCCAGCGCGATCGTCGAGCTCCCCGCGGCGTCCCCGAGCGTTCCGCGCTCCGCCAGAGACGCGCAATAGCGCCCCTGCTCACGCGGACGCGTCAGCCCTCCCCGCGGCGTCCCCGCGCGTTCCGCGCTCCGCCAGGGCGAGCATTCCGCGCTCCGCCAGGACGGGCGTTCAGGTCCCCGCGCCGTGCAAGAGCCGCAGCCGGGCTTCGTGCGCGTCGATCGCCGTCTCCAGAAGCGACACGTAACGCGCGATGAGCGCCTCGATGACGTCGCCCCCGTTGTTCGCGAAACGTCCCAGGCGCAGCCCCTCGTGCAAAAACCCGAGGGTCGGCGAGGCCTCCTGCGCCTGCCCGCGATCGGCAAGCGCTTCGAACAGCGACAGGAAGGACCGCGCCGACTGCGCAAGCGGGACATCGAAACCGGCATATCGCAGCAGCGCTTCGAAATCGCTCCGCACGTCGTAGCCAGGCTGAACCCGCGCGGCTTTTAGCAAGCGTTCAAACAGGTCGATGCGAGGCTCGAGCGGCTCGTCCCACGAACGCATCACCACCCGCGGGGCCACCGCGGCCGCGGCGCGGGGATCGAGACCGCGTGCCAGGAGCCTTCGAAAAACCAGCGTGTGCTCGCGCCGCACCTCGATAAACGGAGTGACCCGCGCCAGCTCGTGGTGAAGCGCGTGCAGTGCGTCTCTCGCGGAATCGGTCCCGACCGTGCGCAACAGGGCTTCCATCGTGTCCAGGGCATCGTAGAAGGAGGCTGCGTCGAGGTCGAGTTCCACGATCGCCTCGTACGCGGCCACTGACTGCAACAGCAGGTCGGTGGGCGAAATCGGCGACTCAGGCGTTACCGTTCCGCGCACCGCATACGCAAGACGCTGCCACGCCCCGACGCGGTCGCGCAACCTCACCCCCGCCACCTCGTCGCGCACAGCTCGGAGCACGTGCCCCACGCGATTGCGCGGCAGGGTGCCGCTGGCCACCTCGCCCTCGACAAGTTCTTTTGCCACTGCCAGCAGATCGTCCAGGGGCGCTGCGGCGGCGTCGAGCAGGGTCGGCGTGGTCCCTCCGAACTCGGCGAACACCACCCCCTCGATGGTGAGCAGCGCGCGCTCCCCGCGCATCAACGCCACGTAGGCACCCCACGCGCCGCCCAGGCGAGGATCGTCAGACTCCACGCCCAGCCCTCGCGCACCGACCGCCATCAGGGCGCGCGCCAGGGCGGGATTCTTGAGCGACCCCGGGTCGCCGCTGCCGTAAAAGAAATCGAGCGACGCGACCTCGTCGGGCGCGCTCAACTCGTGGACCGTCCCACGCGCGTTGACGAGGCGCATGCGGTCGCCTTCGATCGGGTCGGGGTCGCGGCGCTCGTCGAGCAGGAAGCGATAGGCGCCGGCGCCGTCCACGTCCCGTTCGGTGCTGAACGAGGCGTCAGGCTGCAGAAAACCCTCCGAGGCTCGGGGCACGAGCTGGAACGTCCAGCCCGTGCGTTGCAGGTTGCGCAGGGCGATCGCCAGTTCCCGCTCCTTGAGGCTGGCTCCGTCGGTGCGCCCTTCCATGAACGCTTCCACGGAAATGGCCGAACGTGCGGCCTGAGGGTTGGAGCGCCACGACGAACCAACCGGTCGCGAAACCGACGCGGGAGACGGCTGCAATGGCTGCGACGAAGCAGGCGCGGACGGCCCCTCCGACGGCTTTCCGCTCGAAGCAGGAGTAGCCGGCGCGGAAGGATCTGCGTTGCCGACAATCGCGAGGTCGGCCAGCACCGGCATTGCGGTGGACCCGAAGCTGGCCCCCATGGCGCGCGCCACGACGCCCGCCACGTTGTTGGCGCGAGGGGTGGGCGCAGTCGGCGCCCCGCGCGGACGAAACAGCACGGCCGCCGGAGGTTCAAGCGCGGCACCAGGCGGCGGCGTGGACGCGGACCCGGGCGGACGAACCGCCCCCTGCGCCGTGGACGCGGACCCGGGCGGACGAACCGCTCCCGGCGGCGTGGACGCGGACCCGGGCGGACGAACCGCTCCCTGCGCCGTGGACGCGGACCCGGGCGGACGAACCGCCCCCTGCGCCGTGGACGCGGACCCCGGCGGACGCTCGCCGCCGCCCTTCTGGAACACCGAAGGCAGGCGCGAAGAAGAAGACGGTTGTCCGCCAGACGTGGCTGCGGGGGTCGTGCCCTCAGTCGTGGGAATGCGTCGCTCTACGGGGCCAGGCTGAGCGGTCTCTTCCGAGGACGAGGAGGGAGCCGACCGCAATCGCTCCTTGATGAGCGAAAACCGGGAATAGGGACCCGACGAATCAGAGCCAGCGGGCATGAAGCTTGATTCTTCCTCTGCATGCGACTTCCACGATCACGCGCCAGGAGCAGATCGCTGTACTTATGGATGAATTCGCGACGCGAGGTGCGCACGCCTCTTCACGTGATCGCCAGCGTAGCGGGCTCGTCGGGCGTCGTTCGGCGGGTCTGTCACGGAAATCGTTGCTGTGCAGGACATTCCTCCGCAGACCCTGAACCTGACTCCACTCACGATGCACACGGAATCCTGCTCGGCCAGCACGCCACCCTCCGCGTCAGCCACTCCTCCGCTTCGATCCGCAGTTGAGCCCACACATGTCGGGGAGCAACGCGCGTTCCTTCGCACCGTGCGGCAGCGCCTGCGAGAAGTGGCCGATCTGCTCGGGGTTCCCCGTGGCGATGGCATCCGCGAGCACGTGCGCGACGTCGTGGTCATCGCCAGCAGTTCACGCGGCGGGTCGAGCATGCTTGCCGAACTCCTTCGCAAGACGCCACGCCTGTTGCATTTTCGCGCCGAGATCAATCCTTTCTTCGTGCTCAGCGAACTCTCCCATCCGTGCAGCGGAACGAACTCGGACGCCCTCAACGTACATCACAGCACGCTATCGCAGATCGCGGAACTCGACGCGTTCTTTGCCGCCGACGTTGGCAACGCGTGCGAGGGTTCCGCCGCACAGGAGCGGCTCGCGTCTGACGTGGCCATTCGCCTCATGTTGCAGTGGCCCCACATCGACTTCAACCCGCGCGAGGTCGTCTCGATCGTACGTGAGTTCGGGAGGATCGGCACTGACGGGAATTCCCTGCAACAGTTCCACGTGCTTCTCCTGGAGCAACTGCGCGAGCGACATCCGAAACTCAACGCGTGGTACTACGACATCGCTCCTCAGCACATCGAATCGCTCGCTCCCACCCTGGCGCGCCCCGAAGGTCCCCCCGACAGTTTTGTCCTCGAAGAGCCGCCATTCGTCACCCTCCGTCCGTGGAGACTCGCGTCTCGCGGCGATCTGGGGACGCGCCCGCTGATCATCAAGACACCCAGCAACGTCTACCGCCTCGAATTTCTGCGCGCACTCTTCCCACGCGCCCGCTTTCGTGTGCTGCACCTGTGCCGCAACCCCGCGGCTTCCATCAACGGACTCGTGGACGGCTGGCAGTATCGTGGCTTCTTCTCGCACCGCATCGAGGGGAAGCTTGGCATTTCAGGCTACCAGGGCGCACACGCGGCCACGTGGTGGAAGTATGATCTGCCGCCCGGATGGGAAAGCCTCAGAGGACACTCCCTCGTCGATGTGTGCGCCTTTCAGTGGCGGTCGGCGCACGCGGCCACGCTGGCATTCCTCGATCTCAATCCTCAACACGACGTACTGCGAATCCGCTTCGAAGATCTCGTAGGCCCCCCGTCGAAACGGCTGGAGGCGTTCGAGCGTCTCACGGGGTGGCTTGGCATCGAGATTGACGAACCGCTCGAGGCGGCGATTCGCGACGGAATGCCACCGGTGATGGCGACAGCCACGCCTCGTCAACGTCGCTGGTTTCAGAAAGCAGCGATGATCGAGCCGGTGCTGGCACGACCAGAAATCCAGGAAATGGCGGAACGGCTGGGCTATGGACAGGACCCTCGAACCTGGGAGTGAGCGCGCC
>JAJXVI010000058.1 GCA_021782195.1 bacterium
CGAGGCTGAGGAGGCGGAGCGGATTCGCCGTGAGGCCGAGGAAGCGGAGCGCGTGCGCCTCGAAGCCGAGGAGGCGGAGCGGGTTCGTCGTGAGGCCGAGGAAGCGGAGCGTCAGCGTCTTGAGGCCGAGGAAGCGGAGCGCCTGCGTCTTGAGGCCGAGGAGGCGGAGCGCGTGCGCCGTGAGGCCGAGGAGGAAGCGCGCGTGCGCCGTGAGGCCGAGGAAGCGGAACGGTTGCGTCTTGAAGCGGAGGAAGCGGAACGCCTCGCCCGCGTGCAGTTGCGACAGCAGGTCTATGCGCGTCTCGCTGGGGAACTGGCTGCTCCTCTTGGTGTGTTGATGAAGACCAAAGGGGTCGTTGCGGTGCTGGTGGTTGCGCGTGACGGTTCGGTGGTGAGCGAGGCCGGAGACCAGGACGCAGATTCGGAAGCGTCGGCTCGGTTCGTGGTCGAGGCCGTGGCGACACTGAACGCGCCCGGCCCGGAACTCGGGAAGTGGCAGTCGTGGGTGCTTGAATTTGCGCGAGGAATTCTCGTGTTGACGCGTCTCACGAGCGACTACTTCCTGCTGGTTTGGCAGGCAGGTGCAAATTTTGGCGTGCTCACCTGGACCATCGACAAGAACCGCGCTCAACTGGAAGCGATTGTGGCCCAGGCTCCACCGGTTCCAACCGATGTGGCCGATACGTAGGAGTGCCCCCTTCGCGTTGTTGAGTGTGGCGTCGCACGTCCTGACAGGTCCGGCCACGGTCCCTGGGCGCTCTGCGGAGGGCCGGGTCGAGACGCAGGTGTCCTGTGTTGCGTGACGTTCCGGGCAGCGCGGGGGAGGCGCTGGCCTTTCCGCCGCTTTTCTCGCGCTGGGGAGATGCGGCGCTCGGCGTCGTCTTCATGCTTGTGTTGTTGTTTCCGCTCGCGGCGTCGGTGGACACCTCGATAGCGCCTGTTCACGCCCGCCTCGACGCCGGGGCCGTGTCAGTCTATTCCCGCGTGTGTCTCGAGGTCCTGATCTTCATCGGTGCCGTCTTCATGATGTGGTTGCCCTCCTCGCGGCAATGCACGACCGAGGCCCGTGAAAGGCATCGCGTCGTGCTCGCCCTGGCGTTCTTTCTCGGGATGTGGGGGCTTGCTGCGTGTCGATCGGTATGCGTCCCTGACTCGTTCTCCCATTACTGCCTGTGGTTGGGTTGGGCGCTCTTTCTCGGGCTGTGTCGCCGCATTGCCCGCACGCGTGCCTCCTTTGAGATGGCGGTTCACTGCGTTCTCGCCGTGGGATTGCTGGTCACCGGGATGTGTCTGGAAAGCTATCTCGAAGGTGCCAGTGCCAGCAGTCCGGCCCTTACCGGTGCATTCAACCAGGCGGACGTGGCGGCGGGCTACCTGCTGTTGCTGTTGCCGCTGGCCGTTGGTCTGCTCGTCACCGCGCAGCGCTGGGACCAGAAGGTCTTCTACGGGGGCACTGCGGTATCGGTCTCGACGGCGCTCGTGCTGACCTACTCCCGAGGGGGTCAGCTCGCAGCGCTGTGCGCCGTTGCAGCGATCACCATCGTGTGGGTCCGGTCGAAACGGTTCTGGCGTGCCATTCTCACGGCGCTTCTGGTGTTCGGGATCGGGTTCGCACTGGCGGGCCTGCTGTCGAGTCACGGGCAGTCGCTCATTCCCTCTCACACCATCGCGCGCACCCGTCAACTGGTGTCGGCGGTGGATTCTGCAGGGCCGCACTCAGCCGGTGCCGTGGCGGACAGTTCGGTCACGGCTCGCCTCGTGTTCTATCGTGGGGCGGTGCGGATGCTTGTTTCTCGTCCGTTTCTGGGCTGGGGACCTGGCACGTTCGGGCGCGTCTTTCCCCGTTATCAGGATGACGTGCGATTTTATTCGCGGTACACCCACGACGAGTATCTTGCGCTTGCGGCCGAAGGCGGGTTGCTTTCGCTTGCCTCTTTCGTGGCCTTTCTGCTCTGTCTTGGTTACGTGGTGGGCAGGCGTTGCCTTGTGCGCTCAGAAGGGTAGGACACGACCGACATCTGGGGGCGGGGAGCCCGTATCGGGCTGGCCGGCTGCCTGATCGCGGGGCTTTTGCACATCGTGGTGGACGTGGACTGGAACTTCCCCATGGTTGCCACCCAGTTCTTCGCGCTGGCGGGACTTCTGCTCTCTGACGGCGCCTGGGGAGTGCCGCTCGAGCCGCCCGACCCGCGGACCACGCGCCGTCGCATGTGGATGCGATGGGCGTGCTGTGTTCCGCTTCTTCTCGTGGCCGCGGCGCAGATGCTGACGCTGCACGGTGCGTTGCATGAGGCTCAAGCAATGGCCTTTCGGCGTGCGCGGAACTACCCGGGCAGCGTGACTGCTGCGCTGGCTGCCACTCGGGACACCCCGTACGACGCGAAGATCTGGAGAGGGCTTGCCGAGAGTCTTCTCGCACTTGGTGACGCGGACCCCGGGGTTCGTCTGGTCAGTGCCCGGCACGCCGTGGAGGCCGCGGATCGTGCCGTGCGGCTTGACCCCGACCGGGCTGTGAATCACGACACCCTGGCTCGTTCGTTGCTGATGCTGGGACGTGATCGCGCTGCGGCCAGGGCGTTGCGCGACGGACTTGCCTGTGACCCGGTCAACTATCCCTCGATGTACAATGCCCTTGCGGGACTTTATTTTCGCGCGAAGGACGACGCAGCGGCCACCCGAATCCTCGAGACTGTTGCGGAGCGCTATCCTGACGACGTGTTTCAAAGCATGTGGTTTTTCCGACGAGATCTGTTGCGTCAACACCTGTCCACCACGTGGTTGATGCTGGGAAGCGTGGCATTGCGGGCGCGTGGGTATCGCGTGGCGCAGCGAGACTTTGAGCGCGCCGTGGACATGGATCCTGTTTTGATACAGCCCCGGTTCGAGGCCGGAATGCTTGAGATGAGCCTCGGTGAGCCGGGACTTGCCTTTCGTGACTTTGTGGCGATTCAAAGAGAGAAGCCACGGCACGCGGTCACGCTATGGCTCCTGGGGAGTGCGTATCGGGAGATGGGGCAGGTGGCGATGTCGGCCCGTTTGCTGGGTCAGGCGGTTCGAATCATGCCCGCTCTTGCGAAAGGGGTCGAGATTCCTCCTGACTTTTTCAAAATGAAACCGCGCCCCGGAGCGAGCACCTGGCGACAGATCGAGCAAGAAGGAGAGTCTCTGGAGTGATCACCGTCCTGCTAATCAACCCTCCGCTGACAATTCGCCAGGACGCGCCGCGCGTCGTGCATCCGCCAATCGGACTGGCCTACCTCGCTTCCGTCTTGCGAAAGAAGCCGTCGACGAGGGTGAGTATGCTTGATTGCGTAGCTGAGGGCCCGGGGTGTGAGTCAAGCGCGATGCCCGGCTTTGTGACCTACGGACTGTCGCTGGATGAGGTGCAGACGCGTCTTGCGCGTGAGCGTCCCGCAGTGGTCGGGATCTCCTTCGTCTCCTCAGACCAGGCTCGCAATGCGCACAAGATCTGTGAGCGCATCAAGCAGTTGAAACGCGACAAGGACATTGACATCACCGTCGTCGCCGGAGGTCCTCACGTAACCGCTTTTCCTCAGGACGTGATGAGCGACCTGAACGTGGACTACGCGATTGTCGGGGAGGCCGAGCAGGCACTCGTCAAACTTGTGGACTGCATTGAACGGTATCGTCCACCGGATGGGATTCCGGGCCTGTGTTATCGTGACCGACGCGACAACCTTGTCGTGAATCGGGAGATGGAACTGACGACGAACCTCGACGAGATTCCCTTTCCCTCCTATGACCTGCTGCAGATGCAGCGTTATACCTTTGCCGACTCGGTCTACCACGCCGCTCTCAAGCCGCACCTTCCCATGGTGCTCTACCGCGGCTGCCAGTTCCATTGCGCTCACTGTCAGGTTCCGCGCCTGTCGGGGAATGAGCTGCGGAAGCGCTCGCCGGAGAACATCATTGCGGAGATGCGCATGTTGAAGGAGGCCTTTGACGTCAAGGAGGTCCAGTTTGTGGGGGACAACCTCTTTGGCGATCGCGCCTGGGCCAAAAGCTGGATGACCGCGATTGAGCGTGCGCAACTCGAGATGCGCTGGTCGACCTTGAGCGGGCAATCCCTCTACAATATTGACGCGGAGACGGCCACGCTCGCCATTCAGAGCGGTCTGCGTTCCCTGATGCTTGACTTCCCGTGTGGCGATACCGATACGTACGAGGAGGTATACCAGCGTCCCGGTGACCTCGACGGAATCGGGGGGCTCGTGACGGCAATGCGCCGGGCCGGGGTGTGGGTGGGAGGCTTGTTTTCTTTTGGTGCTCCCGGCGAGAGCAAGTCGACCATGCTTCGCACACTTTCGTTTGCCAACAGTCTTCACCTTGACGAGGTGCGCTTTCGCGTCATGACACCCTACCCGGGAACGCCCCTGTGGGAACGCTGTGTTGCCCGAAAGCAGTTCGAGATCGTGCCGGGTGCGGACGATCTGCTCTACGATGGCGGGTACGTGAACACGTCGCAGCTCTCGTCACGCGACGTCAGACGTTTCCAGCAGATGGCCCTGACCCAGCAACAGACTGCAAGATTTCTCATGCAACCACACAAGATGCCGCAGCGGCTACTCCAGTTTGCAGTCAACATGGCGGTTCACCCGATTCAATGGACCGAGGGAGTTTTTCGCTACTGCGGCTCGGTTGTGGGGTTGTACGCGCCTCCGTTGCGCAAGACCGGCTTCACCGCTTCTCGCAAGAAGCCGCGAAAGCGTAAACCAGAAGACTCGGAGATCTAGAGGCGCGGCCGAAAAGGTCGCGCCGATCAACATCTGGGGGCTAGAAGGACGGCCGATCTGCTATATCTTGTAGGTTGCGGGATACCCGCAACCATCAGAAGGGGGTTTTCGGCCGGGCTTCTAGCCTGAGGGGACCACATCTCTTCCGACGCCGCGTGCTGACGGAAGAGAACCGCTCCGTCGCGCGTCAGGGCTCATGCGCCACACGCGTGAACGTTTGCCTCGGGTGAGACTGACCGTGCGGCGGAAAGTGAGACAGGAGTTGACGACAGTGAGAACCGTGACTTTCTTCGTTGTGCTGACCTTTGCAGGTTGTCTGTGGCCTGCAGTTGCCTCTCCCCGTCCGAACCCGACGACACCCTGTGTTCAAGTGCCTCCATCCTCCCCTCTTGCTCGCGCCAGGACCTGGCATCCTCGCTGGGGCCACGACGCCGGCTATACGCGCCTGTATGGTCGTCTCGAGCATTCGAGTCTCGAGGGCGGATTCTGGACGGTTGTCTATGAACCGGTCGTCTCGCGGGCACGAAAGGATCGCTACCATGGTCACTTCGTGCTGACCGTCCACCCGTCGGTGCTCGCTGGATTCAAGGACCGTGACATGGTCGTGATTACCGGTCACGTTGAAACGGATCGGATGGGTATCGAGATGTCCGGAAGTTACTATCGTGTACGCACGTTGCGTCACCAGCAGGGTGGTCTCGATGCGAGCGGGCGGCGGCACACCTAGAACGTGAAAAAAGGCGCGTCCGGTCCACCACCCGGCGCGCCTTTCACCTTCACCCGACAACCTCCGGGCTCTCCCGTGGCTGTATGCCGACGCTTCTTTACTGATTCATCGGAGGGTCGGTCACTGACGTCTGGCTGAGCACACGTGAAAAGCTTTCCAACCAGCCGCTGTCTGGCGACTTGACCCAGTGGTCATCGCTCAGGGTATCCAGGGTCAGTTTTGCCGTCGTGCCGTCCGGTCTGTCAACCGTGAATATGGTGATGTCGTGCACGTGGCAAGTGGCGTGGGTCGGGTCGGTGAGGTTGATTCGTTCAATGGTGGTCTTTTCGCTGACGGCCGCAGATTGTTGCAGGAGGCGTGTCAGCGTGGCGCGTTCCTCAACCAGGTTGACCATGCTTCCGTTCGGGCCTGCGGCGGAGAAGTCAGGGGCACGTCCGCTGAACATGCCGTCGAGAAACTTCCAGCGTGCGGCCGTAGCCATCTTGTCGTAGACCGACTGGATTGCTGTTCTGGCGTCGTCGGTAGGAGTCGCAAGGCAGACTCGAGGGACCGATATGGCGAGCAGCCCCAGTACCGTGAGCGCCTGGAGCAACCGGAGGTGGCGACGCGTCGAAGAAAGACGAGGGGCTTGGGGTTTCACGAAGGCACTTCCATCCGTTCAAATAGGGCCGCCAGGTGCGCCCGGCAGGGCAGACGGCCGAATAACGCCAAGAGGTTCGACGCGCGTCTTTCGACCTCCCCCGGGGTGACTGGAATTTTATTAGCGCTCTCACAGCCGGATGGGCCGGCGGTCCTGGCCCCTTGCTGGACTCTTGTCAGATCGCCGGCCGTTGAGTATCATACGGGAATGTCAACGCTGCCACGCATCAACCCGAAGCCCGCATCTTCTTCAGTCCCCTCTTCTGTTCCCCACTTGCCGAAAGATGACTCCGTCGCGTCCGGACCGGAGGAACTCACGCCCGTCGCCCGTCTGATGAACGGTGCAAGCGATTCCGGGTTCCAGAATGCGGTCTTGCTGTCCAGCGTCAAGGACGTTGTCGATACGGCGACGCAGCTCTCGCCATATCTGGGTGCGGTGGGTGCCGTTGGCTCGGTAGGTCTCATGGCGACCTCTGCGCACAAGATTCTCAGGGCCGGCTCGACGGAGAAGCGTCTGGAGGCGGTCAGCAATTTTGTCTGGGGAGCGCAGGGCGCTGGCCTTCTGCTCGACCAGTTCGCCCCGATGGGACACTGGGTGGGTGTCGCTGCTGCCTGTTGCGGCGTTGCCGGAGGCGTCATCGAGATGGGGCTTGGGGCCGTGAGTATCGCACGTGGACTTGAAATGAAAAAGCCCGTGACGTCGCGCCTTGGCCTGATTGACCTGATGGCCGGTGCGTGTTGGGTGGCAGGCTCGGTTGGCGTTTCTCCTACACTTACCACGGCCGGGTTCCTGGCTCTGACACTGGGTGGAAAGGCCTACCGATACCACGATGGCCTCGAGGCCGAGATCCACCGCGTCATCGAAAAAACTTCGGCTCATTCGCCCGACCGAACCGGTTCGTCCTGAGTCAAACGCACGCTTGCGTGTGGAGGTGCTCCGAAGAGAGCATCCACGTTGCGGCGCCCGCGGGAACGTCTGCTCACGCAGGTCTGACCTGGCGGGCGATTCCTCGTGACTCACCGTGTCGGTGTTTTGCGCGTCCCTGCGTGGGATTGTTGCGTGGGCGTCGCGCGGTTCATCCCGCCGCCAAGTTCGTGGCCGCCCTTCATCCCGCCGCCAAGTTCGTGGCCGCCCTCGTGGTGCACCAGGCGAGCGAGCAGATGTCATTTACGGCGACACCCCTCGAGTGCGGGGCGCACGGCATGACTTCACGCCCTGCGATGCTCGTGCGTCCAGGGGGGGTTAGTTTGCCGGCGTCGCGTACATCGCATCCACTTTTTCCCGGTACCGCTTGAGAATCTCACGCCGCTTGAACTTGAGCGTTGGCGTGAGTTCTCCTCGTTCCTGCGTGAGTTCCTGTTCGAGAAGCGCAACCTTCTTGACTTTCTCGTACTGTGAGAGTTCTCTGCAGATCTGCGTTACCAGCGACTCGTAGTGCGCCAAGACCTGTGCGTTGTTTGCCAGAGCACTGCCACGTTCGTTGATGCCGTTCGCTCGTGCCCACGTTTCTAGCACCGTGAAATTTGGTACGATCAACGCTGTGACGTAGTTGCGGTTGTCGCCGACGACCATGGCCTGTTCGATGAAGTTGCTCGTCTTGAGGAGATTTTCGATGGGCTGAGGTGCGACGTTCTTGCCGTTTGACATGACAAGCAGTTCCTTCTTGCGGTCGGTGATCGTCAGGAACTGATTCTCGTCAAGCCGGCCGATATCGCCCGTGTGGAACCAGCCTTCCTCATCGACTGCGGCACGCGTGTCTTCGGGCTTGTTGAAGTATCCAAGCATGATGTTCGGTCCGCGCGCGAGGATCTCGCCGTCGTCGGCAATCTTCACCTCAGCGAACGGGATCGGTTGCCCCACCGTACCGAACCGTATCGCATTCGGACGGTTGAAGGTGATGACCGGTGAGGTCTCAGTCAGCCCATAACCTTCGCAGATCTTGAGGCCCACGTCCGAGAAAAATTCCGCGATATCCCGGCGCAGGGGCGCTCCTCCTGAGATGAAGACGCGAATGCGTCCGCCTGTTCGCTCGTGAATCTTGGAAAACACGAGTTTGTGGGCGATCGCGTGGGCCGCTTTCAGCGCCACCGTCACGGGTTTGCCGGCTTCGCGCTGCGTGCGCACTGCGCGTCCGACTGACATTGCCCACCAGAAAATCTTCTTCTTGAGCCCGGAACCGCTTTCCACACCTTCCATGATGCGTGCGTGGATCTTTTCGAACACGCGCGGTACCGATGGTACCAGCGTCGGGTGAACTTCAACCAGGTTTGCCGGGACCTTCTCCACGCTTTCCGCGTAGTAGATTGTCGCGCCGCTGGTGACGGCGGCGTAATACGCCACGCGTTCAAAAACGTGGCAGAGGGGAAGGAACGACAGTTCGATGTCGTTTGCAGTGATCTCCATCAGGGGCGTCACGGTTGTCGCGTTGGACACAAAGTTTCCATGGGTCAGCATGGCCCCTTTGGGCTCTCCCGTCGTGCCCGACGTGTAGACGAGACTGGCCACGCTGGAGGCGGTCAGGGCGTCGCAACGGCGCTTTCGCTCGTTCGCGAGGTCCGCCTTGCGGCGCTCACCCAGGGCGACGAGGTCGGCAAACTTCCAGATCTTGAGACCGTCGTGCGCCGGAGGGGTGATGTCGTCATAGACGATGACGTGACGCAGGTCAGGCGTATGCTCAGCAATGCTCAGCACGTTCAAGAGCTGCGCCTGCGTTGCCACCATGACTACGCTTGCGCCACAATCGCGGAGCAGGTACGCCACGGCTTCCGGGGCAAGCGTCGGATAGATGGGGACGTGAACCGCGCCCGCGCTCAGGATGGCCAGATCGGTGATCACCCACTCCGGCCGGTTGCCTGAGAGTTGCGCGATTCGATCCTCGAGCCCGATCCCCAGCTCAATCAGAGCGCAGGAGAGTGCTTCAACGGCCTGTCGAACGTGATTCCAGGACCGCGCGCGATACTGACCGTCTACCTTTGCCAGGAGCATTGGACGGTCACCGGCCTCGTCGGCGGTTCGTTCGAAGAGCCGGGGAATCGTGCGAATCTCGGACTGTTTTTCCCACTCGAGCAGCGCTTTCTGCGGCGCGCATCCCACAGATATGGACATGGAGTCAACCCTTAGTGGTAGATGACG
>JAJXVI010000059.1 GCA_021782195.1 bacterium
CCTGCTCTCCATTCAATCCTACGCAGAGTCGCTCGGGGTAAAGTACCTTGAACTCCTGGTGTCCGCCTACGACCCGCTCCTTCAGAAGCTCGTGTACGAAGCCGGCTTCCTTCCCTGCGCGTACTGGCCTGCCGCCGCCATCGGACCTTCCGGTCTGCGTGAGGACTACGTGGTCACGTCGTGTGCGTTTGTCCCCCCCCATTTCAAGGGACTCCGAATGACCAGCGAAACAAGGCCATTCCTGCAGGCGTACTACAAAATCTACACCGACAAGCTCTGGGAAGACATGGCAAACACGAACGATACGCAGTAGATTTTCCCGCAACGTCCGCACCTCCCGAAGACAGGCTCTTCCTACCTCACGACCAACCCTCTTGCGCGTTGCCGACCGGCAGGTCGCAAGGTAGGAAGCTGTCGCGTCACTCCAGAAGACGGCGTCTCCATCAGACAGTCACGGAGCTCTCAATGAAACGCCCCCTGCTCGCGTATGTCGTCCTTTCCCTGGTATTGCTTACTGCTCTGCCTGTTCACGCGGATCCACCGAGCGACCAGGGCGTCCTCAACGCGTTATCGACCGCGATCGGGCACAGGGTCGTAAAGCGCAATGTGGCAATCCGCCGATCGCTCGAGTTCCCCCACGTAATCTCGATCGGAATGTACAGGGTGAACCACGGCTACGAGCTCACCGGACTCTTTGTCGACAAGCGATATGGCGACCCCCGATACCAGACTCGACCGGGACTTGCCAGCGTAGGATGGAAGACCGCCAGTGCCTCGGTGAGGCGCACGCTTGCGCTGGCGTGGGTGGAAAAGGTGCTCCTGGCCTTCGACGTGTTCGAGGACGCACCAGACGCCGCTTTTCACGCGCCACACGCGCACCCATTCTCTCCCCCGGTCGCAGAATCGACGGCCAGAGGGGGGGTCGACGTGACCATGTGGGTGCGCGAACCCTCCACCTCAACCGAATCGCGCACGCTCTGCAAGTGGCGCTATCAGTTCAAACCCGACGGCTCCCTGCACGCCATGCACGAGATTGATCGCTTCACCGTGTCATTCAGCAAGCCCTGAACTGCGGGGGATCGTGGCCGAAACGCGCCTGCACCAGAGGTAGAAGCTAAACCGGACCGCAGCGAACGCCCCTGTCAAAAAGACGTGTAGCGCGCCTCCACGACCGATGATCCACACGCCAGACGAGAGGGTCCCTCTCGACATCTCGCACCAGTGAAAAAGCGGTGGGCTTTTCCGAGCCCACCGCTTTGTTTCACGACGCACGTTCCAGTCTGTCCATAACACCCGGGAAGGCCTTCAGTCGCCCTCCCAGGCCCGTCGGATCAAAACTGGAACAACCCGACACCCAGGGGTGCACTCAAGCCAGTCGAGGTTGTCGCTGTGGAAGTCGTCGAGAAGCTGGCCTGTCCCAAGACCGTGATCGCATTCATGTTCGTCGCCAGCGGTGCAGTGAACTCAAGAACACGATTGTTTGAAGTATCGACAACGAAGAGATCACCGCTGGGGTCGAACGAGAGACCTGCGGGCGAACTCAAGCTGTTCTGAGCACACGCCCCCCCCTGATTGGCCAGGCCCTGGGTGAAACCTGCCTGGCCAAGCACAAGGGTGGCTGCTGCATCCGTTGCTGGAAGGCCACCGTAGTCAAGCACGCGATTGTTGCCACTGTCTGCGATACAGACCTCATTGGTGGAGTCCACAGCAACGCCAAGTGGAAGATCCAGTGTAGAGGCGGTGGGGGTACCACCCTGGTTTGCAGAGCTCGACACGAAGTCAGCCTGCCCCAGGACGGTCGCAGCCGGAGGACCGGTTGCAAAAGGTCCACCGGTAATGGGGGTGGCGTATCGCAAGACGCGATTGTTGGCGTTGTCGACAACGTAGAGGTTTCCTTTGGAATCAAAGGCAAGCCCCTGCGGGTTCGACAACGTGCTGGCGGAAACCGTACCTCCCTGATTTGCAAGTCCAGTCAACATCCCGGGCTGACCCACCACGAACGTGGCAGACATCGACTGCGTCAGAGGTGCAGCAAACTCGAGGACACGATTGTTGCCGGCGTCAGAAACCCACAGGTTGCCTGACGAGTCGAACGCGAGTGCAACCGGGTCCTTGAGGGTAGCCGCAGTCGGTGTGGCACCACCCTCGTTGGCGGAGCCACTCGTGAATCCGGTCTGGCCGATAACCAGGGATGCGCTCATTCCGGTCGTATATGGGGCAACGTACTCGAGGATGCGATTGTTGGTAGAATCCGCTACCCACACGTCCCCCTGTGCGTCAACCGCAGTCGCTACGGGTCTGGAGAGCCCGCTCGCAGTGGTCGCTGCAGTGCCTGTCACCAGGTCAGCCTGGCCGAACGCGGCACTGGCGGCCATTCCCGTTGCAAACGGAGCATTGTAGACCAGCACCCGATTGTTGGAGGTATCCGCCACCGCCAGTACCTGCTTCTTGGGAGAGGGTGATGGTGATGGAGAGGGCGAGGGCGACGGAGACGGTGTCAGGTGAAGGCCGGTGGAGGTGGTCGCCACGGCATTCGTGGTAAAGCCCCCCTGGCCAAGCACGGACGTCGCGGCCATGTTGCTCGACAGGGTCGGCTTGTAGAGTAACACGCGGTTGTTCGTCACATCGGTGATGAAAAGGTCGTTCGACGAGTCGAGCTGGAGGTTTCGAGGCATGTCAAGCGTGTTGGAAGCGACCGCGCCTCCCTGGTTGGCACTGGCCACGACAAAACTGGCCTGACCCAGCACAAGAGACGCTGACGCACCGGTCGCTGGATTGGCGGCGTACGTCAATACACGATTGTTGCCCTGGTCGGAGACGTACACGACGCCCTTGCCGTCAACAGCCACGTGTACGGGCGAAGAGAGCGTCGCGGCAGTCGGCGTGGCGCCTCCCTGGTTCGCGCTTCCCGCGGTAAAGGCGGTCTGGCCAAGCACCGCCGTGGCCTGTGGCACGCTGAAGCTTCCAGCGTTGAACGGCGCTGAGTAGCGCAGGACCCGGTTGTTCCCCGTATCAGCGACGAGCAGATTGCCCTTCTGGTCGAGGGAAACGCCCTGGGGATCCGAAAGCGTACCGCTGCCAGGAGACGCTCCTCCCTGGTTTACCTGATTCGAAAGGAAGCCGGGTTGGCCGACCACGAGCGTCGCACTCATACCCTGGGAAAATGGAGGCACGAATTCAAGCACGCGGTTGTTGCCAGCGTCTGCAACCCACAGGTCGCCCGTCGAGTCGAATGCAAGCGCGGTGGGAGCCTTCAAGGTTCCCCCACCGACGCTTCCACCCCGGTTCGCCTGGTTGCTCACAAGGTCAGCCTGGCCGAGTACGAGGCCAGCGCTCATTCCGGTGCTGAAAGGCGGAGCATACGCGACGACGCGGTTGTTCGCGGTGTCGGCCACAAAGAGGTTCCCGTGTGAGTCGAACACGGCCGCGGACGGATTCGAGAGATTGGTCGAAGAAACCGACGCGGTGGAGGAAACAAAATCTGGTTGCCCCAGCACGCCACTTGCCGCCATCCCGCTCGAGAAGGGAGCGAAAAACACCAGCACGCGGTTGTTGCCGCTATCAGCCACCGCCAGAGCCACGGGTGTCGGTGACGGGGATGGGCTGGGAGAAGCTGCCGGTGAGATGCCCGGGGTAGGCGACACCGAAACGACCGTTGTTGGCGACGGCGAGGGACCACCAGCAATGCTGAGCGTGGTCCCGGCGGAGCCCCCTCCGCTAACGCAGCCCGCCAGCAGTGCAATCAATGCAATGACCGAGAGTGCGAGGCGTACAGTTCTACGCGTCCTGACCATGTAGCTTCCTTTCGCTTTCCGGCGCAGCAACTCGCCGCCCGTGGGTTTCATTCAAATGCGCCAGGAGGAGCAAGAATCCTGCTTTTGTGAAAACCAGGACAGGGGGGTCACAGGGGCGGCCACGCGCGAGCGCGACCCGAAAGAGTTCGGTGGTGCTCTAACGACTCCAACCACCGGGCCACGGGAACAGAAAGTCAGGGGGCGAACCGGAAAGACGGTTCCAGGCGCAGAGAGGTGGCGTGTCGCGCGCGATCCTCCATGACACCGTTCCGAAATTTCAGGACCCAAAAAAGCACCAGGAAACCGCCGTCTTCTTCGCGCATTATTATAGGAGTGACATTCGCGCTCACGCAAGCTCGCTTGAACGCCGTCCGCGCACCCAAGCCGCCGCACACGCGACACGAAAGGCCGAACAACCATGGGAGGTGCCCGCCGCAAGCAAGGGGGGATGAGCCTGGTCGAGGTACTTGTTGCCATGACCGTGTTCGTTGTTGCCTACCTGGAACTGCTGGGTACATTTCCCCTGTCGCAGAGAGCGAATCACCTCGCGCGCACCACCGCACTGGCGACAGAGATAGGTCAGAATGAGATTGACCAGACCATCAGCCGCGGCTTCAATTCCATGAGCAGCAGCAGTGGGCAGTCGTCATTGATCTCCACGATCAACGGCTCTCAGGAAGTACTCACGTTCAACTACACGCTTACTGTATCGCCCGTGCCGGACAATTCGAATCTCAAAGACGTATGGTGCCGCGTGCAGTGGTACGAGGGCGCCTTCGAGGCCACGGGCCTCGCGGGGGCCGGACAACTGCGATGGATTGATCAGGAGACCCTGGTCGCAAACCTCCCGTGATTCGTCGTTCACGCCGCGCTTTCACGCTCATCGAGCTCGTCGTGTATGCGGCCCTGCTCGGGATGTTGATGACCGCGCTTTACTTCGTCCTGACCAGCGTGCTTCGTTCCTTCAAGGAGGAGCAGACCGCTACAGATCTCCAATCGTCAGCCCAGGTTGCAGTGGCGCAACTGCGGATGGATCTCGGCGACTCACACGCGGCCTCCATCGTAACCAACTCAAACCCGAGCGCGGTAATTTTTCCGAGTCCTCGCGATCTCAATGACCTCTTCTCCTGGGATTCGGCCGGCAACATTTTCTGGTGGAGCTGGGTCTGTTACTATCAAGACTCTTCAAACAACCTCTGGCGCAAGTCAATCACTATCACTCCGACGAGCACGCCACCGACCGGGCCACCGTCGGTGGCGAGTTTCGTGAGCGCACCAGGCGGACGGATCGTCGCCAGCAACCTGACCTCATTCGTGGTTTCGACTGGCGCCGCCTGTACAGTGCAGGCAACCTTCTCAAAGCAAGCATTGCGTTCCGGCGACAACGCTCTTACGGTCAGCGTCGTCGTCCGTCCGCGCAACTGACCGCGAAAGGAACGGGCTGGTGAAAAAAGCGCGAAGGTCTCAACACGGCCTCTCTCTGGTCATCACCCTGCTGGTCGTAGCCATGATCGCTGTCGTCGCCTTTGGCGCTGCCAGCGTGTCTCAGAGCCTTCTCTCGATGACCGACGGAGCGAGCCACGCTTCCGCCGCAAAATATGCCGCTGAAGCCGGCCTCGGCGACGCACTCTCCCAGTTGAAGGCGAATCCCGCCTGGGCAACAGGATTTGCCTCCAAACCGCTGCCCACGATGTCGGACATCACGTATACCGTTACGGTCGCAAACAACGCCACTGGCAGCGTACCGATGACCGCATCTGACGGAACATCGGTGCCCCCTGGAGACGTATACCTGCTCTCGGTCGGTCAGAACGGACCGACCACTCGCAGTGCAAAATGCCTGTGCCGGCCCGTGGGGGGGGCCTCTGCGAGCGTGTTCAACTACGCACTCTTCGGCGTTACCTCGCTCAGCGTGACCGGAGGGGCGGAAGTCGATGGATATGATTCCGAGAAGGGGCCGTACGGCTCGAGCAACGACTCGGAATCGGCCTCCGTAGGCTCCGACGACAAGGTCGAGACCGCTGGAGGCATTGATATCCCCGGTGACGTGACGTCCTGCGGCACGATCACAAGCCAGGGTCAGCTCAACGTCAAGGGAAACGTCGAATCCAACGACGACATTGAGCTCGGAGCCAACGGCACGATAACCGGCAATATTTCCTGCTGCAAGGGAAACGTCACGATAGACAACTCCGTCAATGTCGGCGGTGACGTACGAGCCGGCGGTGATGATATCAGCAACAACGCGCCCACGGTTGGCGGAAACGTAATCGCAAAAGGCGCGGTATCCTGGTCAACCGGCACCATCGGACAGAGCGTTGAAGCGGGGTCCACCATCGCGCTGCGCAATACCCAGGTCAACGGAAACATCTGTGCCGCAGGCGCCATTTCCACTGCGAGTTCGTCAGTCGTCGAGGGAAACGCCTCCTCACTGACCAGCATCACGTTTACCAACCCCGCTGATGTCGTGCACGGCCTCACCACCGCTCCCGCCATCACGAACTGCAACGGTCGGAGCGAGACATCTGGGCAAGGTCACGAAGATGACAGTGAAGACTCGAGTGGCCAACCGCGGAACTGCCAGGGAGGTACGTCCTTTACAACTCCCTCCATCGTGATACCCGAGGCTCCCGAGGCTGTTCCTACTGTAAGCGAACCGCTGATCGACTGTACCTACAACCCGAGCAATTGCAATCAAACCGGCATCTCGGTAAGCAACTGGGGATGGAACTCCACGAAGACCCTGAGCAGCCTGCTCGATGGCAGCCACAACCTGAACGTAGAAGACGGGGAAACGCTGGATCTTGCCCCCGGAACATACTACTTCAACAACGTGACCGTCACAAATGGGAACCTGAATGTCCTGGCATCCAATACGGGGCCGGTCACACTCTACCTGACGGGAAACCTGACGGTCACAAGTGCCGGTAACGTCAACAATGCCACCCAGGTGCCTGCGAACATGCGCATCATCTCTAGCAACACCAGCGCTGAGGCCATGGAACTGGGCGGGTCGTCAGACATGTACGCGGCACTGTACTGTCCGGAAGGCACGGTGACACTGGGCCAGGGCGGCGACCTGTACGGCTCCGCGGTTGGAGGAACGCTCATATCGAGCGGAGGATGCCACGTTCACTACGACACCGCCCTCAAGAACCTGCAACTGAGTACGGGAGGAACCGCTACCACAGTCACCGTGCTGATGTGGCAAAGATAGTCACCTGACGCGGTTCGTCAACAATACAGATAAACCAAACTGAGGCGCGGCCAACCCCGGTCGCGCCTCTTCCCTTCCAGCAAGTTCTTGGAGAAGGGAAAGGTGCCGTTTCGCTGCTTGTCAAGGACTGTCAGTTGACCTTCTCCTCAGCGGCTCAGGTCAAACGCAACGCCACTGACGGCACCCGCACTCAACGTGGGTTCCGGAGAAGCATTGGAACCTCTCCCTGACGTGGCCAGAACCTCGGCTCCCTGTGGTCCGCCGATCCACACGCTGCTGCAGTCAGACAGAGAACGCAGAATCCGGGGGGCTACCGTTGTGGTGATGGATCGCACCGCCGTAAAAGTATGTGCATTGAATTCCACAATCTGGTGGCTGCCGCTCATGGCAACATACGCACGGCTTCCATCAGCTGAAAAAGCCACGGACGACGGACGACGTCCCCCCATCAAGCCGCTTGACGGGATCGTCGCGGTCACGTGGTGCGATGGAACGTCGACGACGGCAATCGCGTCCGGAGTCTGACAGCATACCCACAACTGGTCAGCCTGTGACACAGCAGGCGACTCGGCAAGACCGTGTGCACGACCCGGCATGGGGACATCCGCAACCGGTTGTCGGGTTAGAGGGTCTAGAATCGATATCCGGTCGCCCTCCTGATCGCTTACAAAGAGACGTCCACCGTCGTGCGAGGGGAGCAGATCGCGCGGTCCATCACGCACAACGAGCACTTCATCCATCTGCGGCACAGCGAACGCCAGATTGATACGCGTCACATTATGCGTCAACGGATGCGCAACATAGAGATACTGTCCCTTTTCATCAGCCACCACGCGCGTCGGATCACGGTCGACCTGCACAAAAGGATAGCGCGAAGGGGCCCGATTGTTTGAAGTCTTGAAGCGCACCAGACGGCTATGATCCGGGTCGGAAACAAAAAGCTGGCCGCCGGCAACCGCCACGTCCCGGGCCTGGAATCCCAGGTGCTTGCGGTCTACCACGTGGTGTGTCGACAGAGAAAGCGTCAGCAAATCTGCTCCGCTCACAAGGTATGCCACAGGTCCGTGCTTTACATAGCCCGGACCGGTATGATTGAGCCAGGTCAACCCCACGAGTAACAACAGCACACCTGCAAGGAGGAGGGCCTTCCCGACAGGGCCTCTCCGGAGAACGGCGTTGGTCGCGCGCTCCAACCCTCTGACCCAGGCGGGCGTAAGGGAAAGAATGTCATCCCCGCCCTGTGGAGCGGGCACGGGAGTGTCTCCCGGTTGCGGACTCTCCCAGGTGTCTGCTGCAGGGGGAGCCAGCGCAACCTCCAGGTCCTTGCGAACATCGTGGAAGGTCACATAGGACTTCTGCGCTTCCCCTCGCAGCAAGCGATTCACAACCCTCGCCGTGTGGGGGTTGACGTGATGGTTCGGCACGAGCTCGCACATTGCTCCTGCGCGCTCAAACGTACGCTCAACCGCGACCTCATCGGTTGAGTCGCGGGCCAGAAGGGTGTAAAGCGCTCTTCCAAAGCGCGCGAACTCGCCGAAACGCTCCTTCGCCGCCAACGTCTCCACCGGCAGGTCTGGCCCTGTAGCGAAAATCCTGGCCAGACCGTAGTCCATCAGTTTCACGCTCTCGTCAGACGTAAGGACCAGGCTGCCCAGATCAAGCGAGTGAAACGTAAACGGCTTCGGGCGGTCGTGCGCATAGATGATGGCGTCGCAAATCTGCAATGCCCACGTGAGAACCTGCTTTTCCGGCAATTCGGTCAGGCTCATGGCCAGAACGTCACGAAGCGTAAGACCTTCAAACCGCTCGATGACGAGATACTCACGGTCGCCCACTCTGAAACTGTCCACAATCCGTGGAAGAGCCGGGTGCTCAAAGAGTCGAAGAGACTCGATAGTCTCACGAAACAGCTCGTGGCGACTTCGCAACGTCTCCTCGCCAAGTCCGTCGGGAGGAACGATTTCGTTGACTGCATAGTCGACGCGGCGACCTGTTTCATCACGAACGATGTACGTGGCACCTTGTTCGTCGGAGAGAGAGAGAACTTTTTTCACCCTGTAGCGATCGTGCAGGAGTGAACCAACGGCCAGTGACTGACCCATATCCCGCCTCGTTCACGCGTCACCCCGATGCGTCTATGGAAAACGGGCCCCACCAACAGCCCTGATTACAGATGGAACGGATTTCGAGACCCCGGCCACAAGTCCTCCAGCGGCAGACCCGACCGG
>JAJXVI010000060.1 GCA_021782195.1 bacterium
GCTCGATACATCCAGCGCAGCCGTGACGTATCCGCCCCCGTTGTTCCGCAGGTCGAGAATATACCCCTTTACGTGCGCGGCGTCAAACGCGCGAAGCGCGTTGTCAATCTCCGCGCCCGCGCCCTCACCAAAGACATTGAGCTTGATGTATCCAATGTCGTTCTTGAGAATCTTGTAGGTCAGGGTCGGAGATTTGATCTCTGCCCGCCGCAAGACGACGTTGAAAGGGCGCTCGACCCCGACGCGCTTCAAGGTCAACGTGACGGTCGTGCCGATGGGGCCGCGCAGGTAGCGCGTCGCCGCCTGCACGTCCATGTGACGGGTGCTGCGACCGTCGATTGCCAGAATCACGTCACGCGGTCGTAACCCTGCCTGCGATGCGGGCGTACCGTCTATCGGTTCCACCACGGTCAGTGCGTCGTGATTTTTCTGATCGACCTCGATATAGATACCGAGCCCCCCAAAAGAATCGCCATTCAACTGGTCCATAAGGCGGCGATACTGTTCCGGGTCCATGAAGACTGTGAAGGGGTCCCCGAGCGTCTTGAGCATGGAACGCAACGCAGCATACGAAACACCGCGGCAGTCCACACGAGGATAGCGGGTTGAAATGAGGTTGAAGTCGCGGCGGATCACGGCAACGTTGTTGCCGTGCGCGCCAAGCAGGAACGAACTGGAATGCTTCTGTGCACGAAGGTATGCACGCATCCCGTCGACAGCACCACCCACCAGGCGTGATACGGGGACCACAAGTCGATACTGGCTTCTAACCAGACCGATGACACCGATGACGCGATTGGCGGCGTCCATGGCCGGTGCGCTTTCCGACAGTGTTCTGGCATGCGCCGGTAGAGCGCAACTCGACAGCAGCAACAACAGCAGCAGCACGACCGCGTTGTACCGGTGAAACAACGATTTCATCGGACATCCCCTTTTCTTCTTTGGACCCCGGACCAGACGGAACTTTGACGGAGAGTGGCTTCTAAAGGTTTCGGATCTTCCCTGCGAGGCAGAGAAGTCGGCGCGTATCGGAGGACGCGCGGGCGCGATCCGATGTTGCCTGCGACAACCTGTCTCCGTCGGGCGCGAGCGCCGATACCCCGATCCGCCGGGTATGGGCGCGTGTGGGAACGGCAGGGACGGTGAGACGCATCAAACGTCGCCGCCGGCGGAAGAAAGGTTGGCTCGAACAGCACCCGACGCGGTCACTGCCTGCTCTGGGCCCGTCGGAGAATCGAGTCGACCTTTCCCGTCAAGCAACGCACGAAGCAACCTTGCATTGCTACGCGCTTCGTCACGCAGCAAAGGGACAGTTCGGAGCAACCTCTGCCGATGCTCCACGGCGTTCAGGACCGCATCAAGCGCAGCCTCGATCAGCGCCGACGACTGCAATCCCTGAAGCGATACCGTCGGGGCCTCGATACGCCGCAGAAAGTTGGCGACCTTTGGATCATAGGCCACGCCAGCAACCGGAACGCCCTGGGCTGCGGCAAAGATGAGTGCGTGCAGGCGCATTCCGACCACGGCGTGGAGTCGTCCGCAAATTCCCATCAAGGCAGTCGGGTCGTACTCCCCCCGAAGCGTCTGTGCACCGCTCCCGATCGCCTTCTCCACCTGCTCGCAGATGACACGGTCCTGCGACTGCTGGAACGGCATGACGAGCACACGGTATCCGCGTTCCACCAGGACACGTCCAAGCGCGACAAAGTGGTCGTGAATGTCGGGAGCGTTGGTCCACGGGCGAATTGACAGGCCGACAACCCGGGGAGCGTCTTCTCCGATTCCACACGACTCGGCCCGTAGAATCTCGTCGACGCGACTTTGTGCGCAGGGCTCGAGTCCCAGCACAGGATCAGCCGTCACAACGACAGGCGGGCCCTTCACGCCCATCTCTTCGAGTTGCAACTTTGACTCCACGTCACGAACCGTGATCAGTTGAACGCGGCTCGCGACCCTGCCCACCATCTTTCGCGCACGCGCGCCACGAACCGGCCCGATGCCCTGGGCATAGAACATCACGGGCTTGCGAAGTTTTCGAGCGAGAGAGACCACTGACAGATAGTAGAGCACGGAGCGAGGGCCCGTCGTGTCCTGAAGGAGGCCTCCCCCACCGCTGACCAGCAGGGAGGCGCCGATCAGTTCGGTCACAACGGCAAACAGGTTCTTTCCCTGCACGGCGCGCACGCCGAGGGCACGGCGCGTCTCAACTGCATTTCCACTCAGCACGCAGAACTCGGCGTCGCGCACCTCGGCGGAAATTGCCTGCACCAGGGAGGCGAGGATGGCTTCGTCACCGGCATTTCCATACCCGTAGTAGCCTGAAATGATGATCTTCGGGCGAGACATTCCCCGGGAAATTCGGCCAACGCCCTCGAAGTCCTCCGCACGAACCGCCAAATTCACGCTCCCGACCGCGTTTGCACAAAAGAGCGCGCACCGGATGCGGCGTGCCCCGCGCGGAAAGCGGGGCGGCACAAGCCCCGCGTCCGAAGACCTGACGGGAAGGGATCCCGAATGGTACGGCGAACCTCGGCGCATCAAACGCCCGACGGACCGTCGGGTCGTCTTCCCTGGAGGTCTGCCGTCGTGAACGCTCAAAGCCTGAGCCGCCGAGCAGTCGTCATCATCCTGCTGGTGGCCGGCGCGGTGTGGTTGTTTCCAGCCCCTCGCCCCGCACACGCCGATGAGGAAAACATACGTATCTACGTCAACAAGTGGCGGGTTGACCCCGGCGACAGCTATACCATCAGCTGGATGGAAGGGAACGGGGTAGAGCCCATCTCAGACTTCACGCTCGAAGAGTCTTCCGATCCGCAGTTTCGCGACCGTGACAACTACTCTCGGTACGTTGTACGAGCACATCGCAAATCGTTTGTGAACAACGTCTCGTTCACGCACACGGTGCGTTACTATCGCGTACGCGTGCGAGCCTGGGTCCGCAACTTCGAGGGCCAGCAGACCGAAGACGAAATCGTCTCGCGCCCTGTACGCGTCATCCTGCTCGGCACCGAAAAGACGCCCCCGCCTTCGTTTCCTGACGACCCAGAAACTCCAGTGCACACGTCAAAGAAAAAGGGGGAAAAGAAGAAGGGTCCGGACTACCCTTCCATGGGAATGCCCGACCTCGTGGTCGCGCGCATTGCCCTCGACCCTCCCAACCCCAAGGCAAACCAGCCTTTCCGGGCTCGCCTGAGCATACGCAACCAGGGCGTGGTCCCAAGTCCCGCGTGTCAGGTTCGCGTAGACATCGCCGGCCGGGAGTTTCTGATCGACTGTGAGCCACTCAAACCAAACTATGCAGCGGACGTCCTCACGCCCGTGGTCTCGGTCGCGAGGCCCGGTCCAACAACGATCAACGCGATGGTGGACCCGTACAACGTGATCGCCGAATCGCGTGAAGACAACAACACACTCTCCAGAACGTTCACCGTTCTCGCCCCTCCCACGCCCCCCGCACCGAAGAAGGCGCAGGGCACGCCGCCGACCCCGGGCCCGTCACCGTCCGCTTCCCCGAGTTCGGTTCCATCACAGCAGAAATAGGGTGGTCGGGTGAATCGCTCGCGCAGTCGCACCGAGGAATGCCCTGGCACAGGATCCGACGGAGGAAGGGCGACCCCCCTCCTCCGTCGGATCCGCGCCGCCGCGTCGCCGCGTAACAGGTCACTGAAGGAGGTGGGCGCCGCGATCGTGGCGATCGGAGTCACGCTGACCCTGCTCGCGCTCGGGTCGCTTGCACGCACACCTGGGATGCACACCGTGCAGGCCGCGCCCTGCCCTTCCACGGTTCCGCGTGCGCCGGTCACGCGCAGGCTCGGTTTCAGCGGCAGGCGCGCCCTCGAACAGGTCGCCCGCGTGGTCGACTTCGGACCCCGCACCGTGGGGAGCACCGGACATCAGAAGGCCGTGGCCTACATTCTTGCAACCCTTCGGGGTCTCGGGCTGCACCCTGTGACCATCAACTTCGCGACCAGAGACCCCGAAGGCCATGCGGAACCGATGACCGACATCACGGTGAGCATCCGAGGGACCGTCCCTTCCCCGCCCCTGCTACCGCCCACCGCGCCCCGGACCGCCAGCGATGCGAACGCGCGGGCGGACACCATCGTGCTGGCCACGCATTATGATACGAAGCGCTTTCCCTTCCGCTTCGTCGGGGCAAATGATGGAGGCAGCGGTACCGGTGCCCTTCTCGAATTCGCCCGTGTCTTCACCAGACGACCGGCCCGACACCGCGTCGTGCTGGTATTCTTCGATGGCGAAGAGGCGTTCGACCACTGGAAAGGGCGCGATCACACCTATGGCAGCCGGTATCTCGCCAGGCTGTGGCAGGCGGAACACGGGCTCCCCCGCGTGCGTGCGCTCATTCTGCTTGACATGATCGGCTACTCGACGCCGTGCTTCTGCCAAGACGTGAACAGCAGCCCGTGGCTCGTGCATCGAATCTGGCACGAGGCGAAGCGACTCGGCGCCACCTGTTTTGAAGACCGCGACATCGGCATCGAGGACGACCACACCCCGTTTGTGAAGCTCGGGGTGCAGGCGGCTGACGTCATCAACTTCGAGTTCGGACCTCATGGTACGAACCGGTACTGGCACACCCCGCAGGACACGCTCGACAAACTCTCCGCGAAGAGCATGCGAATCGTGGGGCGCGTGGTCGAAGCGACCGTACGTGACCTGTAACGGGTGACGCGCGAGACGCACAAGACCCGGTGGCCACGCCAAAAACCGGAGAAACCCTAACATTCACGGGATGGCCAACTCTTACAACAGGATGCTATACTGTGGGAAAGAATCATCGCACCGCAGGCTTTGAGACATCCGCAATGCACTCAACCTGCAAGCTCAAGGAAGGAACCGATCGCATGGGAAAGTTGCTGACACGGGTAGCCACACTGGGACTGGGGATGATGCTCCTGATGCCTGGTGCTGCATGGGCTGGGGCCTCCGGTGGAACGCCGGTTCACACCACGACCTACTCGACGACGACGTCGACATCCAGTTCGACCTCGACGTCAAACAGTGCCTCGACCGCCAATGACAACGTGGGGAACATCTGGCTCGGATGGACGGCCAACGACACCGTGACCAACACCGACCACAGCAACGCCACGATGTCGGTCACGGCCTCCTACCTCGCCAATTATCCCTCGACGCTCGAGCTGCTCACCCAGGGCCCGCAGAGCTTCTCCGGCAACGTGTACTGGAACAACGCCGCGTGGGGCCAGAATGGAAGCGCCTCCACCGGCACAACGAATACCTTCACGTCGTACACCGCCACCTACGGCGCCGGCGCGGTCGCGAACCAGTTTTCACAGTCGTATGGCTGGATCGCCCAGAACGACCCCGGCATCCTCTACACCACCATCAACGGGCGTGGCACGGTCAACAGCACGAGCGGCGGCCTCATCGGCCAGACCGACACCGCCTTGACGGCCACGGGGTCCGTGGTCACGACCTCACAGCAGGTCACCCAGCAGGTCACGAGCCAGGTCACCTCGAGCGACTCCACCCTGATGGTGGGCGGCGTGGTACTGGCCACCACCACCAACTACAACACGAACACGAACACCAACACCAACACGAACACGAACACCAACACAGCCACCACCAACTACAGTGGAAACGGTGTGGTTGATGCGTACCAGGTGAATGCAAGCGTATCGGTTAGCCCGATCGTCCTTGACCTGTCCAACACGGGCAAGTTCGAAGGTTCCGGCGGCCAGTGGCTGCCTCACCGTGGCGTTCGAGGCCACAAGATGGTGATGTTCGACCTGCGCGGCAACGGAATGCCGATGCTCACTGAGTGGGTCGGCCCGAAGATGGGCTTGCTCGTCAAGCCGCACGCAGACGGTACCGTTGACGGGAACAGCCTGTTCGGAACCACCGACGGATTCAACAACGGCTTCGAGAGACTCTCGGTGCTCGATGTCAACAACGACGGCGCCCTGACGGGCAACGAACTCAAAGGCCTTTACGTCTGGGTTGACTCCAACCAGAACGGCAAGGTCGATCCCGGTGAGTTGCACTCTCTGGCTTCGCTGGGGATCACCCGCATCAACCTCCAGAATCACAACTACGTCGGCAGCTTCGTGCGCAACGGAAATACCGAGCGTATGTGGGACTGGTGGCCAACGGCGCTCGACGTTCGCCACGTCGCTCGCTACGCCATCCATACCAAGTAACCGACAGTCAGTGAGCCAGAGGAGGCCCGTGAGAGCGGGCCTCCTTTTCTTTGTGCTGCACAGGACCGCCGCAGGCTGTCACGAATGCACAGGTGATTCGACACCGTTCCAGGGAACCACGACACGTATGAGAGGTCTCGCTTTGAAACATCGCGCTCTATTGACCGCCTTGCTCATCTGGCTCGCTACGGCGATGCCACTCTACGCGCAGAAGGCCGATTCCATCCTCGTCACGCCGGCCCGGTTGCAACAACTTGGGATCCACCGCGGCATGCTGCTCCCGTCGGTGCTCTCGCACGACGGCAACGTTCTTCTGGCAACGGAAAAACAGCCGGACCCGAAATTGAAAGCGCAGGGCAAGGTCTGGATGCTGCACGTATTCCACATCGACTGGAATGCGCACAATGTGTCCATGAAGACGATGTACGTGCCCACGACAAATTTCGACCAGAGTGCACTGGCGCCTGACAGTCGCCACGTCCTGGCTATCTGTGACGCAGGCACCGAGTTCATCGCCATCGACCTCAAGCACATGACCGCGCGCATCATCTTCAAGAACCGCGTCGGGGTGGCCGGGTTCCGCTCTTACCCCGAAGTGCTCTGGTATCAGAACAAGGCTTTCCACGTCGTCGGTTACTACTACGACGCGAAAGGCTTTGCCCACGGTGACTCGATCGCCGCCGTAGATCTTGATGGGACCGGAGTCTCCGCGTTCAAGCAGGTTCGTGACATCCACTACCAGGCCAAGAAAACCCGTAGCTTCTGCATCGGACAGTGGTACAGCGACAACGAAGCCTACTTTGGCGGCGTAGAGCCTTCAGACAAGATGATGCACCTCAACGCCTGGATCGGCAACACGCCCATGCCCGTCGACATTGCACTGGGATATGGCGGAATGGCGGTCGGACAGGATCGCGTCTTCTACCTGGCGCGCTATACACGCACAAAATACGGTGCAGTCGTGTATGACACCTCGGAGCGCAAGCGCTGGCAGATTGGAGATGGCAAGACGATCTATGCCTATCCATACATGTCCGATGACGGATCGACCATCCTGGTGTCGCACTTCAATTTCCAGAACCACACCATGACCGTATGGTATGGTCGGGAGCAGGACAATTTCCACCTCATTCCCGTCCCCGGACTGGTGAACGTGCGACCCGGCACCATCCGGTTTGCAAAGAACGGACGGGTGCTGGTCTTCTACAATGACGACGGCCTTCGGTTCATTCGCATCCCGTAGCCGGCCCCTCGGGGATATGTTCCGGCACCCACCTGGAAGACCTTGAACCGATACCACCGAGTTGTTCCGATCGGAATGACCTCGCCGAGCAAGAATGGGGACGGGCGTGAAGCAGCAACGCTTTCGCGCCCGTCCCCCTGTTCACAGGGGGGGAATCAGACCACCAGATTGACGAGCTTGCCGGACACGACCACCACTTTGCGGGGAACACGCCCGTTGAGGACGGCCTGTACCTTCTCGCACGCCAGCGCCGCCTCCCGAAGCTCTTCATCAGGCGTCATCGCTGGCACTTGAATGCGGTCACGAAGTTTCCCGTTGACCTGCACGATGACGGTGATCTCGGAGTCTGTCGCGGCGACCTCGTCCACCGCAGGCCAGGGCGCCTGACACGTGAAGCCGGTCCCCCCAAGACGCGCCCATACCTCATCTGCCAGGTGAGGTGTGATAGGAGCCATCATCAGGCACAACGTCTCCAGCAACTCACTGACCACGGACGCGTCGGCGGCGCCCTCATCAAGGTACGGGCGTGCCTCGTTCACCAGCTCCATGAGGGCCGCAAGCGCCACGTTGAAGCGGAAATTCCCGAGGTCGTCACCGACCTTGCGCAAAACCTGATGGCATTTGCGTCGCATTCGCTCGTGCGCCGTGCCGACCGCCGCCCCGATGCCGTCACGCCAGTCCGGCCGCCACAGTTCGAGGCCATCACCGAAGAGGCGCCACAGACGGTTCACAAAACGTGCCGCGCCGTTCATGCCCTGCGTGCTCCACTGCACCGCGTCTTCGAAAGGCGCCACGAACAGTTCGTAGACGCGCAGTACATCCGCGCCGAACTGTTCGACCATCTCGTCGGGGGTCACAACGTTGCCGTACGATTTGGACATCTTGGCCCAACGCCACACCACCTGGTCCTCGGGGAAACCCTCGCGTTCGTCCGGGCGAAGAACGATCCAGTCGCTCAGATCGTCCGATGAAACGGATGCCTCGTCGCCAACGGCCTTGCGCCCCGGTGTATACGAAAGGACCATCCCCTGATTGCGCAACGTGCTGAACGGCTCGTCAAAGTCGACAAGCCCTCCATCGCACATCACCTTCGTCCAGAAACGCGCATACAGCAAGTGCATCACCGCGTGTTCAGCGCCCCCCACATACAGATCGACCGGCAACCAGTAACGAACCTTTTCCGGATCGAACGGCCGCGCGGTGTTGTGCGGGTCGGCAAAGCGCAAGAAATACCACGACGAACAGGCAAATCCCCCCATTGTGTCGGTCTCGCGGCGTGCAGCCCCTCCACAGCGCGGACAGGTCGTGTGCAGGAAGGCGGGAATCGTCGCGAGCGGCGACTCTCCTGTACCGCTCGGCTGATAGCGCTCCACGTCCGGCAGGCAGACCGGCAGCTCTTCCTCACGGACGGGTTGCTCTCCACAGGCCTCGCAGTGCACGATGGGGATCGGCGCGCCCCAGTACCGCTGACGGCTGATCAGCCAGTCGCGAAGACGGAAGTTGACCTTGCCCTGGCCCTTCCCCTCCGTCTCGAGTTTCTCGATGAATGCAGGGATGACCGTGTCCGTGGTCCACTCGGAAACGGTCTGACCGGACGGACAGCACATTCCGCTGAACGGTCCGCTGTTGACGACCTCCGGACCAAACGGGGCCGCACCGGTCAGATCCGAC
>JAJXVI010000061.1 GCA_021782195.1 bacterium
CCTTTTTATCATTGACATACAAATCAAAATTGCGGTTGCCGCTGCTGGTACCCGAAGAGTGCCCTGCTACCCAACTAAAGTAAACGTATTTGCTTTTGGTATTTTTCGGAACAGGTGCAGTTTCCCGACAACCGGATCCTGAACGTTCGAGCCTGAAAGGAATCGTGAGCATGTCTCTTTCCACAGCAACGACCCGGTCGACCCTTCCGCTGACGTCGACGTCTTCAACGACGGGTTCGCTGTCGTCCTCGTCGGGCAGTTCGTCTTCATCGACGACCGGTTCCTCGACCGGTACGCAGTCACTGGTGAATCCGAATACCTTCCTGCAACTGCTGATTGCCCAGATGACCAACCAGAGTCCCCTGAGTCCGACTGACAGCAATACGATGATGCAGCAACTTGCGATGATGCAGATGGTCGAGGAGGTGTCCACGCTCAACACCACGATGCAGAACTGGGCGTCTCAGCAGTCACTGTCGAGTGCGTCGAGCCTGGTCGGCCGTACAGTTGTGATCAACAGCGGTCAGAGCACGGTCACGGGCACGGTGTCCTCTGTATCCAGCAGTGGCGGAAATGTCAATGTAGAGGTCAATGGTAACAACTACCAGTTGACCGCGGTGCAGTCGATTCAATAGGGGCGGGAGCGCCTCCAAAGTTTGTGGGATCTTACAATCGCTCGCAGAAAAGAGGATGACCATGGACGCACTTCTGTCAGCCGTTTCCGGCCTCTCTTCCATGCAACAGATGCTGAATGTCGTGGGAAGCAATCTGTCAAATTCTGATACGACTGGATTCAAGTCGACGGCTGTCAATTTTCAACAGATGTACAGTCAGCAGTTGCGTGGCGCTTCGGCTCCCAGTGGCCAGGTAGGAAGCCTCAACCCGTTGGAACTGGGCACGGGCGTCTCCATCGCATCGATGAACCAGAACTTCTCTGAGGGCTCGTTGAACGTTACCGGAAATCCTGGCGATCTCGCGTTGAATGGAAACGGGTTCTTCGTCGTTCAGGACAACATGGGTGCCCAGGCGTATACCCGCGCGGGCTCGTTCAACCTCGACAAGAACAGCTTTCTGGTCAACCCCCAGGGACTCCAGGTACAGGGGTGGCAGGCACAGAACGGCAAGATTGACACGACGCAGGCTGTGGGAGCCTTGAAGATTCCAGTCGGACGCCTGAATCTTGCCCAGACGACCAACGCCATGTCGATGGGAGGCAATCTCGACCCGTCGAGCGGGCCCTACTCGGCAGGCCCGCCTGCAACGGGAGGCCAGTACTCGACGGAGGCCCAGGTCTATGATTCTCTTGGAAACAGTCAGGCCGTGACCATTACGTTCACCAACGCGACGCCCACAGCTTCTACCGGTGGTCAGTGGAACTGGAGCGCAAAACTGGCGAACGGTACTTCCGCCGGTTCTGGGCAACTGGTGTTCAATTCCATTGGTCAATACGTGCCTGCGTCAAGCACTGCGAGCCCGACCATTGCCTTCACACCGACCGACGGTTCTGCTCCGGTCAGCATTGCGATGGATTTTACCGGCGTCACGCAGCTCGCAACAAACGGAACCTACAGCGTGGTTTCCAGCAGCCAGAACGGTCTGCCACCGGGTGTCTTGCAGTCCTACAACGTAGGCGCTGACGGAATCATCACCGGAACATTCTCCAACGGTCTGACCGATACGCTGGGGCGCATCGCGGTGGCGAACTTCACCAACCAGGAGGGCCTCTCGCAGGGTGTTGGCGGCCTCTACTACCAGACAGTTGCTTCCGACTCGCCCCAGATCGGTTCGCCGTCGGAGAACGGTGCTTCCACGATTACCAGTGGTGCGCTCGAATCGTCGAACGTGAACATCTCTACCGAGTTTACGGATATGATTGTTGCGCAGCGTAACTTTGAGGCCAACGCCAAGATGATCACGACCATGGACCAGGTCCTGAGCGATCTTACGCATCTTCGCTCTGGCATGTAGTCTTCGCAGTCGAGAGCGCTGTCATGGAGGGTGCCTGATGGACGTCATTCGTGCCGCCTGCCTCAACCGCCGGCGGGCACGCGTCCCTCTCGTCACGGCGCGTGCTCCTGCGCCCGCGCGGGCATCGGACCACTTGGGCCGAGAGCCGCGCTGGGTTATGGAGTCTAGAGGTCCGCGCAGCCCGACCCGCCTGGAGGTCGCACGGCGAATGCCGAGCCTACGCGTCCAGGGGGGTGACCGAAAACCCGGAAGATGGGTTTGCGGGGACTCCGCAACGCAGTGTATCTCGCGGATCAGCCAACCCTCTCACCCGATGTGTTGATCGGCGCGACCTTTTCGGCCGCGCCTAGAGAGCGCCAGGGGGAGAATTGTGATTAAACTGACCCGTCTGAATCACGAACCGGTGGTTGTCAATGCTGACTTCATCGAGCGAATCGAGCACGGTCGAGACACCATGGTGATCCTGACCACAGGTCTTCACCTGGCTGTGCGTCAGACTCCAGATGAGGTGGTGGAGGCAGTACGTCGCTGGCGCGAATCGATCCTGACTGACCGGGTCGTCGTCGTCCCACCGCAAGACGGTGATGTGAGGAAAGAGGCCACCTGATGGACATCGCGACCCTGGCCGGGATATGCATGGCCTTTGGCGGCGTGGTTCTCGGGATTCTGATCGAGGGCGGTCACCTGGGTGCCTTTTTCAGCATCTCGTCTGGTCTGATCGTGCTCGGAGGGTCTCTCGGCGCCACAACCATTGGAAACACCATGTCCGACCTCCGGGCTTTTCCGAAGCGCCTGATGCTGGTCCTCAAACCTCCAGAGCACCAGTGGGACGATGTGGTCAAGGACATGGTGGACCTTGCGGTGACCGCTCGCCGAGATGGCCTTCTGTCGCTCGAGTCAGCGATTTCGGGGATGCGGGACGACTTTACACGCACCGGCCTTCGCCTGATTGTCGACGGAGCGGACTCCGAGGTGCTTGACTACGTGCTGGAGGCTCGCCTCGAGGTTCTCGAGCACGAAGGGAAGCAGGGTGAGAAGTTTTTTGAGCAGCTCGGTGGATTCTGCCCTACACTCGGTATCGTCGGGACCGTCACCGGACTGATTCACGTCCTTGGCAATCTCTCGGAGCCGAGCAAGCTCGGCGCCAGCATCGCCACGGCTTTCGTTGCGACGCTCTACGGGATTGCGTTTGCAAATCTGTTGTTCTTGCCGTGTGCAAACAAACTCAAAATGCAACACGAGCTGCACATGCGGTACTATCGCATGATTTCAGCCGCTCTGCTGGCAATTCAGGCTGGAGAGAATCCTCTGGTGACGGAGGAAAAGATGCGGTGCTACATTGGCCAGCACGAGCAGGCCGCTTCGGCCGGAAAGGCACCTGGTGGCGCGCACGCGACGGCGACGGCGGTCGCCTGAAGAGGGTGGTGGCGGCCACGAGCGATGGCTTGTGTCATATGCTGACATGATCACGCTCCTGTTTGCACTATTCATCGTTCTTTATGCCATGTCCAAGCTCAACGAGAGCAAGTTCCAGCAACTGTCGCGCTCTCTGGCTCGCGCGATCACCCATCAGGACAATGCCATCTTGCCCGGAACTGTGCCACCGCAGGACCCGAGCAACCAAGGGAATTTCATCCAGACCGGCAATGCAGATAGCAATACGTACCAGACCACGGCACAGATCCCGACCGACGATGACAAGCGGCCTGGATATCGCGAAGAGGAACGTCAGCTCGAGAGTGCTGCTGAGCAGTTGCAGCAGGCGTTTGCAGAAGCTGGCATGCCGAAATCGCTCCAGGTGCAGGTGCAGCGTGAGGGACTGGTCATACGTCTGATTGCGGACAAGATCCTCTTCAAGACGGGTGATGCCGAGGTGCGGCCGGAAGGACGAAAGCTGGTGGCTCTCGTGACGCGTGTGATTCGCCCACTGCCCAATGCGATTCGCATTGAGGGGAACACCGACAACGTGCCGATTCGTGGCGGTCGCTTCCATTCCAACTGGGAGCTTTCGACAATGCGTGCGACAAACGTGGCGGAGGTCATGATTGTACACGGTGGGATAAATCCCGAGCGCGTCAGCGTTGTTGGATACGGGCAGGTGCGCCCGCTGGTTCCCAACACCACCGCCGCGAATCGTGCCCTCAACCGCAGGGTCGAGATAGTTCTCACCCGTATGTACCAGAAGAGCTGGAAATAATGAGCTCCTACGATTTTCGCGCGCCTGAGGCGTTGTCCGTTGACACGGCCCGGACGGCCCTGCGTCTGTTTGCTCACACCTGCCGACAGCTGGCCAATCACTTTACCCAACAGCTCGGGGGCAGCACAGATGTTGAGATTGTCGGGCTGGACTCGCAACGCTACGAGTCTCTCTTTACTGCGTTCACCCCCTGTGCGTTTACTCCAATCGAATGCGGAGAGGCGCTTGGCAACGGCATGGTTTTGTTGTCGCTCGACCTGTTCTATTCAATGTTGGAGCGCTTGATGGGGGGAAGCGGCGCCACCAGTGTGCAAACCCGTCCGTTGACCGAGTTCGAGCGTTTCCTGGCAACCGATCTCGTGAATGTCGTGCTGGCGCGCTTCGTGGAAGGGTGGGGAGAGGTGCTCACTTTCGAGCCACGGATCACCCGGATCGACACGGATGCCAAGATGGTTCCGAGGGTGTGCGTGCCCGACGAGGTGTTCGTCCGCACACGCTATCGGATCACGCTTCCCCCTCGGCCTCAAGGACCTGAAGACGCCGGCGACGGTAGCTTGGACGACTTGGAGCGTGACAGTGGGGCCGGGCGCATCGCCGGAGAGATTGTCGTCTGCCTGCCGCTGGCTCGTCTGAGGCGCTTTTTGAATGCGCTGGTCGGGACTGCGCCGACCCTCGCTCGCCCTGAGAGCGTCGCGCCGGCGGGCGCACTGCTTCGCTACGACGCCGTGAGAGTGGCGATAAGGGCGGAACTTGGCCACGTTGACCTCACGTTGCAGCAGATGCTGGCGTTGCGGGTGGGCCAGGTTCTGACACTCGACAGCGAGCCGCCTGGCCGGGTTCTGGTGTCGGTGGAGGGTTCACCCAGGTTTCTGGGGCGCCCGGCTATGATTGAGGACAGGGTTGTTGTAGAAGTGACGGAGGTCTTGAAGGAGGAGAGCCATCATGGCACCACAGGTGAGCGCTGACCGAAAAGGATTCTGGAGTGATGCATTGATTGACTGGCCGACGAGTCTGTCGAAGTCGCTGGAGCCTCTGTTCGTTGGAGGGGTGAGTGTCGATCGCGTGATGGTGTCCGAGGGAACGAGTGTGCTCCCGTCTTCGCCGACGGTGTTTCCTGTACACGTCGCCTCTGACCTGCCCGATGCACTGGGGCTTGTCCTGAGCCACTCTGACGCCCGGAAGCTCTTGCACTGGGCGACCGGTGAGGATGTCGGCGACGACGACGCGCCGTTCACGAACGCCGGGGATTCCCTTCTTGAAGATTTTGCCCTGCGCGTGATGAACTCGCTGGCCGCGGTCCTCTCTTCGCTGGCTGAGGTCGATTTGAAACTGGGCGCGCGAGCGGATTTCCTTCCCGAAACTCCGGATCCGGAGTGCGTCGCGTCCCTTGCCCTGGTCAGGGACGGCGACAGGCTGTCGTTGCACGTTGTGTTGTCCGAGTCGCTGGCGGCGAGGCTGTCCACTGGAAGGCGCCAGGCCGCTTCTCCTTTTCCACAGATCCGTCGTCAGCCGGTTGTTCCCTCGCAGAATCTTGATGTGTTGATGGACGTTCCGCTGCGGCTGGTCGTCATTCTCGGCCGCAGCGAGGTCGCCCTGAGAGACCTTCTTGCAACAGGCCCTGGCTCGGTTGTCGAGCTTGATCGCTGGGCCGGCGAACCGCTTGAGATCGAGGTCAACGGAAAACTGGTCGGTCGTGGTGAGGTGGTGGTGCGGGAAGACAGATTCGCCATCAAAGTACTGGATATGGTGGACTCTCGCGAAGGTACACGGGCTCTTGCGTCAAAGCCTTCCAGGAAGTCCGGTCACGGAGACCGTACGTGACGCCCCTTCAGATGGTAGGAAAGATGGTCGCGTCGGGTGCGCCGGCAGACTGGAGCGGTCCGCTCAAGTTCCTTGCCGTACTGACGGTCATGGCGGTCCTGCCGTCGATTCTGATCCTCATGACCTCGTTTACGCGCATCGCAATCGTGCTCTCTTTTGTACGTCAGGCTATCGGTACTCCGCAGATTCCACCGAATCTGTTGCTACTCTCACTGGCCCTGATCCTGACCGGCATGACCATGGCGCCGACGTTGCAGAAATCGTATGACGCGGGTGTTCTGCCCTACAGTCGGGGTAAGCTTGACTTTGCGGGGGCAGTGGAGCAGGGGATGCAACCTCTGCGCGACTTCATGTTCGAGCACGTGCGCGAGAAGGAACTCGATCTCTTCGTGCAGGCTGCGATGCACGCGTCAGGTGGCAAGGTTGCCCCTCCGAAGCGCAGGGAAGATGTCTCAACCCTGGTCCTCGTATCGGCGTTCGCGACAAGCGAGATTCGAGCTGCCTTCGAGATGGGGTTCGTATTGCTTGCGTGTTTTCTCGTCATTGACCTGATTGTAGCTTCCGCTCTCATGTCGATGGGGATGATCATGGTGCCCCCCACGACGATCTCCCTGCCTTTGAAAATTCTCGTGTTTGTGCTCGCAGACGGGTGGTATCTGGTCATCCGCTCGCTGCTCACAACGTTTCTTCGTTAGAGGGCTTCCTCCGTTTCTCAGGGGCAGTGTTTCCTTTTTTTCCAGCGGCTCGTGCGATCCGGGGCGGCGAGCGTAAGGCGATCTGGCGCGCGCATCCTGGTTTTGTTGCCGGTACAGCTGGCCAGTGCGCCTGGCCGATTGACGGTGAACAGACAGTTCAACGAGGGAAATTCTCTACTCGATCGGGGGTTTTCCCGTAAGCCTGTCGGGCTGTGACCCCAAGCATTGGACCGACTCCTACCCAGCAAAGTCGCGTACCTTCTCCACTATGGGGGGCGTTGCGGATGTCCTATGATGATGAGGGCGAGAGATTTCACCGGAGGAGCGAGCAATGATTGCTGGGGTGGTTCAGCCAAACCCGTCGCGTGATGTGACCCAGGCACTGGTTCGGGAAGCACAGGCCGGCTCGGAAGAGGCCACCGAACTGCTGCTCAATCAGTATCGAAGCGTGGTGCAGCGTTTGATGCGGCGCTTCTTTCTGCCAGGTCAGGAGCGGTCGGATCTTGAACAGGAAGGAATGATCGGTCTGGTGCGGGCTGTGCAGTGCTACCGGCCGGAGCGTGACGATTCCTTCGACAACCACGTTGTCCGCTGTGTGCGCAACCACCTCATCGCCGCAGTGAGGCGAGCGACGCGCAAGCGCCACCAGATTCTCAACCACGCGGATTCTCTGGACACCCATTGTGTCAGCGGGGAGACCGTTTCGGTGGACCCTCGTGCACTGGAGGGCGGTCCGGAAGAGGTTGTGTTGAGTCGGATGACCCTCAGTCGCGTGAGTCGCATCGTGAACCAGGTTTTGCCAGAGACCGAGCGTAATGCGCTGCTTGCAAATCTTCTCGGGTTTTCGCACGAGGAAATTCGTCGAGCAATGGGGGTCACGCCCAAGAAGCTTGAAAACCTTCTGTATCGTGCGCGTACTCGGGTGCGTACCGTTGAGTGCGCGACGCGCGAGGAGCCAAGGCACGGCTCGTACGATTCTTCTGCAGCGCTTCGCCGCACGGGTGGCCCGAGAGATTCCTTCCACGCTTTTCTCACGGTGCTTACTGCATCGGAGGTTGCCGGTTCGCTGCCGTGCTCGGCCTGACCGCACGGTTGCTGTCTCGTCTCCTGCTATTCTCCGGCCGGTCTTTCACGATGCGCGGGGGGGGCGCACGTTCGAGGGCAACGCTGTTTGGTTGAAGGGCGGTCCTGGGGAACGGCGCAACGGAGTCACGCGCGAGGAACCGAAAGATGCTCACGGGCCACTCTCATTCACGAGGAGGGCTCCTTTTGCTTTCCCTGGGGCGGGTCAGGCGGTGCTGCGCCCTTGATGCGCGCGAATGGCAACCTCGTCAAGTTCACGCCCGGCCTGACGCGTCTGCTCTTTCTTGAACTCTTCCCACTGTCGACCCTTGAGTTTTTCCACCTTTTTTCGCTCCCTGGAGCGCTCGAGCAGCACTGCCAGCGCCTGATTCTCCTGTTCCCTGGCGGTTTGCAGATATTCTTGCTGTGCGTGGATGCGATGCTCTAGTTCCACAATCCAGGCGGTCAGGTTTGTACGCTCAAATCGTTCGACGTCCCCGTGGACACTGGTAAACGCGTCGGTGTGCAGCCATCGTGAGCGCTCCTGTTGCAATCGCTCGACTTCCGCCTGCGCCTCGGCCACGATTCTGCGGATTTGTGCGACGGCTGCCCCTTCACGCAGGTCGAGGAGGCGTTGGAGCGTGAAGCGAAACGGTTTCACGCAGCGGGACTCGATGTCATCAGGCGGTCAACAGCCTGCATGAGGTCGTTTGGATTGAACGGTTTGAGCAGGAAGGTCGTGTGACCGCCTTCGAGAAACGACCGCGTCGAGGCGTTCATGCTGTCGCCGGTGATAAACAGGAACGGCTTGCTGATTCCCAGATCGGTGACCTTCTTGTACAGTTCGGGGCCGGTCATTCCCGGCATGCGCATATCTGAAATCACGAGGTCGAACATCTGGTTCTTAAGGATTTCAAGCGCGTGTTCAGGAGAACGTGCTTCATCAACGACGTGACCGTGGTAGGCCAGCATTGCCTTGACGACTGCGCGAACGGAAGGCTCATCGTCGACAATGAGAACTCGCCAACGGTCTTTCGAGAGAGGAGGGCGCGGAGGTTCCCTCGTGATGGTCGGCTGATTTGCAGCCACAGGGAGGCGAAACGTGAAGACGGCGCCACCCTGGGTTCGATTGGCAGCCTCGATGTTGCCGCCGTGTTCCTGAAGAATGCTGCGACAGATCGACAGTCCGAGCCCCGTTCCCTCTCCTTCGGGTTTTGTCGTGTAGAACTGGTTGAACAATCGCGGCAGTACGTCTGCAGGAATGCCAGGTCCCGTGTCTTCGACCCGGGCAATGATGCTGTTGCTCTCCCTGCACGTAGCTACTTTCAA
>JAJXVI010000062.1:0-3943 GCA_021782195.1 bacterium
GCGACGCGAGATTGCGCAGAACATCAAGCGCCTGGTCGAAATCAACTGTTATCGGGGCGTCCGCCATCGCCGCGGTCTTCCAGTACGAGGACAGAGAACGCGCACCAATGCACGCACGCGCAAAGGACCGAAGCGTACAGTAGGCGCAAAACGCAAGAAGTGACAATGCCATCGATTGCAGGATGAAACGCTCGTCGGCAGCTGCCTACCATGACTGTGCAGCACGATGCCACCAGATACACGAGCACGGCAGCGTAGCATCCCGTCTTCCACATTGACACCGCACGCAAAGGAGCAAGAGAAGGAGTTGCGAAATGGCTCGTAAGGTCGGGCGTGGCAAGAAAAAAGAGACCAAGAACGTTCCACGAGGGGTGGCCCACATTCAGTCCACCTTCAACAACACGTTGATCACCATCAGCGATACCCACGGTAACACCCTGGCCTGGGGCAGTGCTGGCGGGATGGGATTCAAGGGATCGCGAAAGAGCACCCCCTTCGCAGCCCAGATCGCTGCAGAGACCGTCGCACGCAAGGCGATGGAGCAGGGCATGCGCTCAGTTGAGGTGTACGTCAAGGGTCCAGGCGCCGGACGTGAAGCTGCTATCCGCTCCCTTCAGGCCGCAGGACTGGAAATCAACCTCATCAAAGATTGTACGCCCATTCCGCACAACGGCTGCCGCCCTCCCAAGCGTCGCAGGGTCTAGGGCCTCAAGCCGAGCACATACGCAGGGGGACGATACCTACGGCGTCAACCGCAGGTATCCACCCTCCTACCCTGGAACGTCCTTCCTCACCGGAAGTCCCCACACAGTTTGACCTGGATTCACACCACATCAACCGTCTGGTCAAAGCCTGCCACGGGAATCACCAGGGGCACCAGGACACATACAGAGTCATACACGGCGGAGCGCGAACCGAAGCGAGCAATCCAATCGCCTGTCCACGACAACACTGCAGACCACGCACCCTGCGACAACGCAGTCCCTGCAACCCGAAGTCGTGAACAGCACGAGGCTTGCAGCATCCGCCCACACTGCACGGCAGCGCAAGTGGGCGCCCCAACTAGAAGTCGACGGTGCCTCCCGCCATTCGCTTGACACATGGTGTATAATGGATGAGCAAATTACGCGACGCAAAATTTCCATACGTTTGAACTCACCAGAAACATAGGAGGAAAAGGCAAGTGGCCAGATACACGGGGCCCGTGTGCCGAATTTGCCGCCGAGAGGGCGAAAAGCTATTTCTGAAGGGCGACCGCTGTACAGCGATCTCCGCTCAGGGCAATCGGCCCAAGTGCGCCGTGGAACGGCGCGGTTACGCCCCGGGCCAGCATGGACAGGGGCGCAAGAAGGTCTCCCAGTACGGCATCCAGTTGCGCCAGAAGCAGCGCCTTCGTCGCATCTACGGGATTGGCGAGCGCCAGTTCTACAACTACTTCATCAAGGCCGAAAAGCAAAAGGGCGTGGTCGGTGAGAACTTCCTCCGCATCCTCGAGCGGCGCCTTGACAACATCGTCTATCGCCTCGGAATGACCACGTCACGAACCCAGGCACGACAGCTTGTCAGCCATGGCCACGTACGCGTCAACGGCCGCAAAGTCGACGTACCATCGTTCCTGGTGCGTGTTGGCGATCAGATCGAACTCAAGGTCAAGCAGCGTGAAGCTGAGAAGAACGCTGAAAAGTACAAGAACTTCCTGGCATCAGTCTCCGCATCGCTGGAAGCCTCGCGCGCGCGAACAGTTCCCCAGTGGCTCGAGGTCGAGCCCGAGAACTACCGTGGTCGTGTGATTGCTCTGCCAGCCCGCGAGGAAATCCAGATCCCCACTGTCAACGAACAGCTCGTCGTGGAGTTCTATTCTCGCTAAAGCGGTCGTACCCGTCGCCTCATTCCACACCGAGCGTCAGGCGTCCGTCAACGCCAAAACGGGGGGCCCCTCAAAGCCCCCCCCAAAGGCTTCGACCGACACCTGGCGCCCGTCAGATGAAGCGCCCCGACCACGTCACACACGACTACGCCAGAAGGCAAGTGGTGTTATGACAGGTAGACTGGCACCGACCTGAAAGTCTGGAGTTGGAGAGATTAGCCTTGCATCTCACTGAACTGGTTGAACCCAAAATCGAATACCACGGCGACAACAGGTTCGTCGTCGAACCCCTTGAGCGTGGCTTTGGCACGACGCTCGGCACGTCGCTCCGACGAGTCCTGCTTTCCTCACTGCCGGGTGCTGCCGTCACGCACATCAAGATCGAGGGCGTTCTGCACGAGTTCTCGATGCTTCCGCACATGAACGAGGACACCACCGAGCTCGTCCTCAACATCAAGAAGCTCCGCCTGCGTCTCAATTCCGACCGCCGCAAAATGCTGCGGCTTGAGGTACACGGTGAAGGCAAGATCGTCGCTGCTGACATCCTGCCCGACCCGGAGGTTGAGATTCTCAACCCCGATCTTCACCTTGCTGAGCTGACCGACCGTAATGCCGAGCTTCGGATGGACATCTACGTCGAGCGTGGCGTCGGGTACGTGCCGGCAGACAAACAGATGAGCCAGGAGCAGGTAATCGGCCTGATACCAGTCGATTCCCTCTTCTCGCCGATACGCACCGTCAACTACACGGTAGAGAACACGCGCGTTCGGCAGAAGACAGACTACGACAGGCTCACGCTTGAGGTAATGACTGATGGCTCGATCCAACCGCACGAGGCGGTCAGCCGGGCAGCAGAAATCCTCAAGCAGCGCCTCGAACTGTTCACCGACCTCCCCGGCCCACAGGTCGTCGAGGCTGTACAGGACGAGCCACACGAGGCTTCCATCCATGACATGCCCGTAGAGAACCTCGGACTGTCAGTACGTTCATTGAACTGCCTCAAGCGCGCAGGAGTGCGCACCGTCGGTGATCTGGTACAATACAACGAAGAAGATGTCATGAAGCTGAAGAACTTCGGGCAGAGATCCCTCGACGAGATCAAGAACAAGCTCGTAGAGTATGGCCTCGGCCTGCGGCCTTCGAATCCGGAGGAACTGTCATGAGACACCACGTTCATTCCCGTACCCTCGGGCGCCAGACCGCACACCGCTTGAGCATGCTGCGAAATCTCGCGACCGCACTCATCGAGCACAAGCGGATCCGTACCACGGAGGCGCGCGCAAAAGAACTCGCAAGCTACGTTGAGTCAATCATCGAACACGCCAAGAAGGCGCAGCGCCTCGCTGGCAACCCGGCCCGAGCTGGCGAAGCCCTTGCGCACAAGCGCGCGATCTTCTCGGTCGTTCGCAATCGCCGTGACCCCGAGAATCCCAACGGGACCCGCAACAAGTATCCCCGCAGCGCCTCACGCGACCGCTCGGTCACAAACCAGCTGTTCAACCAGGTTGCCGCCCGGTATCTGGAAGGTCCTGGTCAGGAAGAGCGCAAAGGCGGTTATACACGCATCACCCGGCTCGGTCAAGAGATGGCCAAGGCAGCAACCCGCAAGGGTGACGGAGCCGTAGTCGTACTGATTGAACTGGTCTGACGACCATCATCACAAGCCCTTGGAAACAATGCCCTGAGCACTGTTTCAGGGCTTTTTTCGTGTCATGACGGCGCCTCTCGTCCAGTTCTCCAGTGTCACACACAGCGTGGAGGTTGCTCCGGGTCGTGAGATTCCCGCCCTCCACGATGTTCATCTTGAAGTTCACCCGGGTGAATACATCGCCCTGATGGGTTCAAACGGCAGCGGCAAGAGTACCCTGATCCGCCACATGAATGCGCTCATGCTGCCCACAGCAGGCAGTGTTCGCATCTCAGGGCTCTCGACCGCCGATCCGCACGCCACCTGGCAGATACGCCAGCAGATTGGCATCGTCTTCCAGAACCCCGACCACCAGATGGTCGCTCCCGTCGTCGAGGAAGAAGTCGCTTTCGGACCTGAAAACCTGGGCTTGGCCCGTCACGAAATCA
>JAJXVI010000062.1:3953-9072 GCA_021782195.1 bacterium
GCGAATGCAAGAGTGGCGAAAGCACAACCCGAGTCACCTCTCTGGTGGACAGAAGCAACGCGTGGCGATTGCCGCGGTGCTGGCGATGAGACCACGTCTGATGGCTCTTGACGAACCGACAGCGATGCTCGATCCGGAGGGACGCGTCGACGTCCTCCGACTTCTGACCCATCTCAACCGAACATTTGGGATGGCAATCATTCACGTGACGCATACGTTTGAAGAGGCGCAGGAAGCCTCACGGGTCGTCATCCTCTCCAGAGGTGTAATCGTTGCCGACGGCCCGGTCAGTGAACTGGGGGGAGACAGGCACGCACTGCGTCGGCTCGGCATTGGAGCCTCTGCCCCGGTGCGCACGCTGGCACGCATCGCAGAACGTGGTCTCGACCTCGGAACCGTCCTGCCACTCTCAATCGAGAAGGCAGCCGACCTCCTCGTCTCGAAAATCGGCGAACGGACAGCGCACCCGTTGGTGTCGCCAGCCAGCATCGAAAGCCTCTCGTCCCGTGCGACCGTTGCAACCGGAGGCCAGGTTGAAGTCGCGTTTGAGCAGGCGGGATTTGAGTACATGCGCGGCACTCCCTTCGCCACCAGAGCACTCCGCGATATCACGGCAACAATTCTCAGGGGCGAACGAACTGCGCTGATGGGCGGTACCGGTTCAGGCAAGAGCACGCTCATGCAGCACCTCAACGCGCTCTTGCGAGCCACGAGCGGAACAGTACGGGTCGGGCCCTTCGACCTCAGTGGACGCAAGGTAGATGTTCGGGCCCTCAGACGACACGTAGGACTCGCCTTCCAGTTCCCCGAGCATCAACTTTTCGAGGAGACCGTCGCACAGGACGTTGCCTACGGGCCCCGCAACCTCGGAATGTCTCAAGCGGAGACAGCCCACGCCGTGCGGCACAGTCTCGAACAGGTTGGTCTGCCTTACGACGAGTTTGCTGAACGCTCTCCACATGCGCTCAGTGGAGGCGAGATGCGTCGCGTCGCGCTCGCCGGTGTGCTTGCGACCCGGCCGCACCTGCTGGTCCTCGACGAGCCTGCAGCCGGCCTCGATGCAAGTGGACAGGCACACCTCCTGACCCTCATCAATGACCTCCAGGCCAGCGGGACGACCACCTTCGTCGTTACCCACGATGTGGAATTTGCGGTCGATGCTGCCGACCGGCTGCTCTTCCTCGCGCAGGGTCGCCTCGCCGAAGACGGCCCGCTCACGCGACTGCTGGGGGCGTCCCAACAGCTTCCGTCGGAACTGACCCGCCCGGCAGCCAACCAGATTGCTCGTGCGATGCGCGCCCGTGGAGTCGAAATTGACGAGTCCGTGGTAACGGCTGGAGCCCTGGCGCAGGAAGTAATGCGGGCCATGATGAACCTCCAGGCAGATTGACGACGGCCCGCGTCACCCGGCTGAAAACCACGGGAGCATGGTCGACAGGTCGTCACGAATCAACGCCCTTCGGACAACACCGCGCAAGGCCGGTTGGCTGTAACGCACGTTCGTCCTCTGCGCAACCCGGCGCAAACACCGCCTGGCGAGACTCAAACACGCAATGCAAAGCCAGGCCACTCATCACGAAGACGGGGGAACCGCCAGTTTGAACGCGTTGGTGCTCAGTGTCGGAAAGCTGACCCATATCGGGCAGGTGCGCACACGCAACGAGGACTACATGGGTCTGCAGCTGGCCGAGAGCGAAGGTGCGCCAAACATTTTCGTCGTGGCAGACGGGATGGGCGGACATTCAGCGGGCAATGTGGCGAGTCAGATGGCAGTCGAGAGTACCCTGCAGCAGTTCGCCGAACTCACGCAAGCCCCGCTTTCCGACAGGCTTCGTCTCTCCATCGAGGCTGCCAACCGTTCCATCTTCACAGCCGCCCAGTCCAACTCGGCGTATTTCCGAATGGGCACGACCATTGTTGGCGTCGTGGTAGACGGGAATCAGGTCGACGTGGCCAGTGTCGGCGACAGCCGCGTCTATATCGTGCGCAACGACATCATCACCCAGATCACGCGCGACCACTCCTGGGTGGCCCTGCAGGTCGAGATGGGAGAACTGACGCCAGAGGAAGCCCAGGTTTCCCAGAATCGCAGCGTCCTCCTACGATGCCTGGGAGAGAAAATCGACGTCCAGGTCGATCTGGTTGCGCTCCACGCGCGCCAGGGCGACCGCCTCATCCTGTGCAGCGACGGCCTGCACGGACTGGTAACCGCCGAGGAGATCAAGCAACTGGCACTCTCAAGCGAACCTCAAAAGGCGTGTGAGGATCTCGTCGACCTCGCCAACGCCCGAGGAGGCATGGACAACATCACCGTCCAGATTGTCCGCTTTGATGAATGTCCCCCGCCTCCAGACAACGAGAGCGAAGAAGTCGTCCTCAAGCGAGCCTCACGACCTGAACCTCTGGAGGAAGCAGTCCCCTTCCCCGAGTTTGGGTCCTCACCAGAAGTTCCGATGTTTGCTGCCGTCCCGCTGCTCCCATCCCCTCTACCGAGCCCACCGCCAGTCTCTCCCCCCCCTACTCCGCCCACTCCCCCGACGTCCGCCCCGTGGACTCTTCCCGCCCTGCTCGCCGTCATCATTGCCATCATTCTGGCAGCGACACTTTTCCTGAGACACAGCACGTCCCTCGAGCGAACCGCCCCCCCAGGCCCCTCGGCCGCCTCTACCGCATCCCTGGCAATTCCTGCCGCAAGCACCTCACCCCTGTCGGAACAGGATCAGGCCACAGGCACCGCCGGACTCCCCGGGCCGCACGTCATCTCGCCAGACACACCTGCTTCTCCATTGAGCTCAAACCCGAACCTGAGCCCGCCCCCGCCGCTTGAAAATGGTACCGTGTTGAATCAGCCCCTGCACAACCCCTCGGCGCTTGTCAGCCTCAAGGAATTCATCCTTTGCATTGATGGCACTTCGCTCCGAGTGTGCGGTTCCGGGGACAGTCCCATTCACGTGGCCGCAACGCTGCGTTGCGGAGACGCACAACACACAGTGACAGCGCTGGCCACCGACGGAAACTCAACGCTCTACGCCATTGCCGGCAAGACCCTGAGATGCCTTGACCTGCCGTCTCTCCTGCATCCCCAGTTTCGGACCCTGTGCTCCCTCCCCGTTGCATCTCGGTGGCTGGCCGCGACTCCGGATACTTTCTTCTGGGTAGACGAGCAGCACGAGGCGCTCAACGCTGCATCCATCCCGACCGGCACTACTGCCCTGACCAACCACAGGATACTTGCACGATACGACGGTAAGGTCACTGGAATGGTCGTGCTCGGCAACAAGCTCTACTGGGCAATCATGGGGAAAGGTGTCTTCGGCCTCGCTACTGACGCATCGCCGTCCCGGCAGGTCCCCCAACCGCTCTTCCACTGCAAACCATCGACTCTGGCAACTGACGGTGCTGCCCTCTACTGGACCGAAAAGACGCCTTCGTCAAACCCGCATGCAGTCAACCTCTTTCGCTATCAGGGAGGATCAGGCACTCCTGACCACATCGCAACGCTCACGGGGCCCGCGACATGCCTTGCGGTCAGTGCAACCACAATTTTCTGGTCCACTCCCAACGGCCACGGACCGCGACAGGAGATTCACAAGCTGAGTCTCGACGCACTCTCCACAACTCCGCCAACCCCGCCCGACGTTCAGGGATCCGCTCCTCCTACGCTCAACAACGCCGAGGCAATCCCCCCGGCGTCATCCACAACCACGGCATCGCCCCCGTCGACCGCAACCGAGTCGACATCGTCGCCGTGAAAACGTCGAGACTCGCGGTCATTGTCTGCGCTCTCTTGTTGCTTGGTGGATCGGCACTCGCCCTACCCCACACGCCTGGCCTGCCGCAAGAATGCCACCTGACTGTACATAACCGCACAATGCACACGGTCGCGATCTACGTCAACGGCGTCTACGCGGGCACGGCAAACCCACAGGAGGATCTGTTCAGAAACGTACCGGCCGGGACCATCAAGCTCTGGGCACGAGCAGCCAGGCATCTGATCGCCTGGGGACCCTGTACCTACACCCCGGTATCTGACAACCTCACGTGGACCCTCACACCGTAAACCGCATTTCACGCGAGCCACGCTCAGGCCGGACACCATCACGGTCTTCCTCGCCCCCCCCCGCGACGGCTCACGGTCACGCAGACTGGCACACCTGACCACGTGTGATTCGGTCAGGTCTCACGAAGACTGCCCGACGTGGCTGTCAGTTGCGCTCTCAATGCCACCACCCCGCAACCAAGCAGTGCGGCGTCGAGTCCAAGAGGAGAAGGCACAATCTCCGTGTAGTCCCTGGGAACCATGCGAGCACGTCGCCGCACCTCCTCCCTGAGTGTGGGAGCGAAGAAATCGAAGGCTTGGGCCAGACGTCCCCCGATGATGATTCGGCGGGGGTTCACGATGGTCACGACCGCAGCAAGCCCGAGCCCGAGGTAACGCCCCACCTTGTCCCACACCTTTAGCGCCAGCGCGTCGCCCTCACGCGCTGCCCTGCAGACCATCTCCGACGTCAGCGGCATTTCTTCACTCGCCCACTCCGACATCACGCTCTGCGCACCCAGCCTGATCGCTTCACAGACCATCCGCGCCACTGCCGGGCCACTGACCAGGGTATCGAGACAACCCTGGTTTCCGCAGGCGCACTCTGACCCTTCCTGCTCAATGGTAAGATGACCGATCTCTCCGGCACAGTCGCTGGCACCCTCATACACGCGCCCGTTGAGCATGATGCCCCCGTCGACAACACTTCCCATTGAAACGCACACGAAATTCTCGACGCTCCTACCGGCACCGTAGGCTCTCTCCCCTGCGAGGATTGATCGGATGTCGTTAACCACTACGGCGCGAAGGGGAAGAGCCTTCTCAAGAATCTCCACGACGGGAACGTCCTCCCAGCCCAGACGCGGGCTGACCAGGCCCAACCCTTCCTCGGGACGCAACGTTCCCGGCATCGACAGCCCGAGAACGGTCGGTGTGCGCCCACTGCGTTCCACCGCGTCCTCGACGGCCTTTGCGACCGTCTTCCCTAGCAGGTCGGACGGGTGCTCTCCCACGTCGACCCTTGCCAGCGAGCGCACAAGAACGTGCCCACTGTCATCGATGACCGCGGCATTCACCCAT
>JAJXVI010000063.1 GCA_021782195.1 bacterium
GGATCAACGCGCCGATCGACACGCATCTGGAAGACCATCACGGGCAGGTGCCAAGCCTGTTTGCATACTACCACGAGGAATTCTTCAGCGAACCGTGGCGCCGCCCCTGGGACAGCGAAAGTTATCTCCGCGTCGCCATCCTCCACCTTGACCTCGCCATCATCGCGCTGATGACCTACCTGACGTGGCGAAGGAGAACGATGTGAGGAAGACAGTCCTGGCGTGCCTCTTTGCCTGTATCGTTCTCACGAACCTCGCGATGTCCCCGTGGTACGATCACCTGTTCAAGAGTCAGGACCCCGATCGCTCTGCAGTCAACGTGCTGCTCGATGCGCTCGGCGACCTGCGTACGTACCTGGCACAGAGCATCTGGTTCAAGGTCGACCTCTACCACCACGAGATGGAAGCGCAGAACATCCCCTGGACCGAAGAGCGCGACATCATGCCCATGTACCGCATGGTGACGACACTTGACCCGCGCTTTGTCGACGCCTACGACACAGCAACCTACGATCTTGTTGCAAATTTTTCAACCTACAGCGTATGGGCTTCCATCACAGACGGCAGTCGGATCATCTCCCACCTCTCGTTGGGCGCTGCTGGCATGCTGGTCACGGGGTCCTACGTGCGTTCCCCCTACTTTCCGAAGGACACGCGCGTGGTTTCTGCCTCCAAGATGACGCTCTCTGCTGTCCTGTCTCAACGGGCAACCCGGTCGCTCGCAAGAGCGCCGCTCACAATCGACAATCCTAGCGCCGCCGAAGAAGGGCTTGCATACCTCCGACAAGGCATCCGCCACAACCCCCGGAGCGCAAAACTGTATGAGGACATGGCGTTTCTCCTGCAATACCATCTCGGACGCAGCGCCGAAGCAATCCCGTATGCAGAGCGCGCTCTTCGGCTGACCCTGCCCCACGCATCGGATGTCAAGAGCCTGAGCACAGGAAAGCTGGTTCGCTACCTGAACTGCCTGCGCACTGCGTGCCACGCGGCCGAGTCTTCCCACAACCGCCCCGCGGAAATACACTTTCTCCGCATGTGGCTCTTCCTGCATCCACATGATCCGTATCCGCGCAATCGCATGAAGGCCCTGGGTCTTGCGCCGACAGGGTACACCATGAGCCAGTTCGAACGCGCCCAGAAGTACGAGTGGGGAATCCCGCCGACTCCTTCGCCAGCCGCATCCCCTGCGGCGGACGGCGCCGCGTCCCCGGCCGCATCCCCTGCGGCGGACATCACCCCGACCCCCGCCGGAGCCGCAGCCCGTGCGGCGGACGGCGCCCCGTCCCCGGCTGGCGCCGCATCCCCTGCGGCTCCCAGGTGACCGACCGCCCCCCCGTCGAGAAGCGCGTCATGGCCCACCTGGCCGCGCTGGGTTTCCCCTTCGAACTGCTGACGTGTGAAGAAGACCGCGCCGACACTCGGACCTTCTGCGCTGACACGGGCTACGCTCTTGAGAACGCGGCCAACACCCTGCTCGTCACGTCGAGAGGTAGTAACCGCGTCTACGCTGCCTGCGTTCTTCTGGCGTCGACACGCCTCGACAACAGGACGTGCCGATCCCTGCTTGGCTGCAACCGCACTTCGTTCGCAACAACAGACGACGTGCGGGCGCTCACGGGGATGCTCGTGGGAGGGGTTACCGTGTTCGGGCTTCCCGAAAACTGGCCCATCTACGTCGACGGGCGCGTCTACGACCAGCCGTTCGTCATACTCGGAAGCGGGGCACGCCACGGCAAAATCAGAATCTCGCCCGACGTTTTCACGGTACTGAGAAACGTCCGCCGCGTGAACGACCTCGCCGTTCCCGTTGACGAACCTGATCGAGGCTGATTTTTACGACTCCCTGCACAGTCGCCCTCGCTCTAGCAGGAGCCCCAGCAAACAACTGCGAAGCCCCAGGTTTGACTGCCGGTGACCGAGACTGCCAGGGTCATTCTTGCCCCGAACGGTACAAAGTCGGGCCACCGGGGGCACCCCGCCCCATGCGTGCGGAGGCAGCCGGAACAGCCCGGTTCCCTGATCTCGAGGCGGCGGATCCATCCGGTCTGCAAGTACGCAGGCTGACGTTCTGAGGACAGCATGATAATTGGAGTTCCCAGGGAAAGTGCCAGTGGCGAGACCCGTGTCGCCTTCATTCCCGAGATCGTCGGGAAGTGGACGAAGGGCGGCGCCGAAGTGCACGTGCAGAAGGGTGCCGGCGACGCGGCGAGTTTTCTGGACGAGGCCTACACCGCGGTCGGTGCGCGAATCGTCGGGAAAGCGGAAGCCTTCGGGGCCGATGTCGTCGTAAAGGTACAGCGTCCGACCGTGGAAGAGGTCGCAAAGCTCAAGACCGGTGGGTTCTACGTAAGCTTCGTGTACCCCGTGCAGAACCTCGACGTGGTAAAGGCACTGGTCGACAGAAAGACCACGTGCTACGCCATGGACGCGGTACCCCGAATCAGTCGTGCCCAGACCATGGATGCGCTGTCATCGATGGCCACCGTCGCCGGTTACAAGGCCGTACTTCTAGCTGCCGTCAAGCAGGGCAAGTTCTTCCCGATGCTCACGACGGCGGCCGGCACCATCGCCCCCGCGAAAGTTCTCATTCTTGGCGCCGGCGTGGCCGGGCTGTTCGCCATCGGAACTGCCCGACGACTCGGCGCCGTCGTGGAAGCCTACGACGTACGCCCCGCGGTGAAGGAGCAGGTCGAGAGTCTCGGCGCAAAATTCATCGACGCCGGTATGTCCTCAGCCGCGGAAGACAAAGGGGGCTATGCAAAGGAGCAATCGGCCGAGGATCGCAAGCGCGCGCAGGAAATCCTGGCGAAGCACATCGCCGGGGCCGACGTGATCATCACGACCGCGCTTGTTCCGGGCAAACAGGCTCCTCGGCTCGTCACGGCCGATCACGTGAAATCGATGAAACCAGGAAGCGTCGTCGTCGATATTGCCGCCAAGCAAGGACGCAACAGCAAACCGACCTAGCCCGGGCAGGACGTGACCCGACACGGCGTACTGATCAGCGGCGTGCTCAATCTTCCAGCCACGATGCCGGTACACGCCAGCCAGATGTATGCCCGCAACATGCATACCCTCCTGGCCCATCTTATCAAGAATAACGCGCTCAACCTGGATTTCAACGACGAAATCACGCGCGACGCGTGCATCACACACCAGGGAGAGGTCAAGCACGGTCCCACACGCACCGCGCTGGGCCTGGTGGGCGCTCCCGGTTGACCCCGCCCCCCGCGCTCCCTTTGCGCGGGAGGCACCTTCCGGCAACCCCGTACCGCTCCGCGTGCGGTGTACGGGATGGTCCGAAATAAATTTCTTCTGCCAGAGTAGGAGAGTCATGGTCACTGAACTGATTCTTGGGCTGTACCTGTTTGTAATGGCCGTCTTCATCGGCTTCGAGATCATCTCGAAAGTACCGCCCACCCTCCACACCCCGCTGATGTCCGGAACCAACGCCATCCACGGCATCGTGTTGTGCGGCGCCATCATGATTGCCGGACGCCCCATCTCCGTCTGGAGCATCGTCATTGGCTGGATAGCCCTGGTCTTCGCCGCAATCAACGTCGTTGGTGGATTCGTGGTCACCGACCGCATGCTCGAGATGTTCAAGAAGAAGCCTGAGGCCCGGTAAAATGATTCCATTCTACATCCACGCTATCTACATCATCGCGGCCAGCATGTTCATCGTCGGCATCAAATGGATGAACTCGCCGGTCACAGCCCGCAAAGGAAACCAGCTTTCGGCCATGGCTGCCATCCTGGCTGTCGCGGTCACCTTCCTCAACCCTTCCCTGCTCCATCCGGCCCTCAAGGTCGACAGCCCCCTCGTCGATGCGTGGCTCCATAACGACACGCTGCGCTGGGCCACTGTGTTCAGCGGCATTTTCGTGGGGAGCCTCATCGGATTTGTCATGGCGCGAACCGTGAAGATGACCGACATGCCACAGGCCGTGGCCATCTTCAACGGTCTTGGCGGCGGCGCGGCAGCTCTGGTGTCGGTCGCCACCTTCCTCGGAATGGCTCAACACATCGTCCTGCAGGGAGCCGAGGAATCTGCACTCTCCATCGTACTGGGAACACTCATCGGTTCCGTGACCTTCACCGGAAGCATGATCGCGTTTGGAAAACTCCAGGGATGGATAAGCGGACGCCCGATCCGCTTCCCCCGCGTGCTGCTCATGCTTCTTGGCGCGGGCGCCATGCTGCTCGCGGGCTACGTCGTGGTGGCCTCGTACCGGCACGGTGGACTCGTACTGTTTGACCGCACGCTGTTCCTCGGTGCTTTCGCGTGTGCCCTGCTCTTTGGAATCGGCCTGGTGCTGCCCATTGGCGGTGCCGACATGCCGGTGGTGATCTCGCTGCTCAACTCCTTCACGGGCACGGCCGCGGCGTTTACGGGATTCGTCCTGGGGAACAACGTCCTCATCATCGGCGGTGCACTGGTCGGCGCGTCAGGTTTCATCCTGACGGGCCTCATGTGCAAAGCCATGAACCGAAACCTCGTGAACGTCCTGTTCGGTGCATTTGGGGGAGACGGCAGTGGCGCCAGCGTGGCCGGCGACGGCGGTACCGAGCTTGAGACGTCGGTGGATGACGCTGCGATCATGCTGAGCTATGCACAGAGCGTGATCATCGTGCCGGGTTACGGCCTGGCCGTGGCCCAGGCGCAGCACGGAGTACAGAAGCTGGCTGAAATCCTCGAGAAGAAGGGCGTCAGTGTCAAGTACGCCATTCACCCCGTGGCAGGCCGCATGCCCGGCCACATGAACGTGCTGCTGGCGGAAGCCAACGTACCCTACTCCCTGCTCTTCGACATGGAAGACATCAACCCCGAGTTCGAGAAAGCCGACGTTGCGCTGATCATCGGTGCGAACGACGTGACAAATCCATCGGCACGCACCGACACGAACAGCCCGATCTTCGGCATGCCGATTCTCGACTGCGACAAGGCCAAGAACGTGATCGTGATGAAGCGCGGCCGCGGCAAGGGATTCGCTGGAATCGAGAACCCGCTCTACTTCCTGCCCGGCACACGCATGCTGTTCGGTGACGCCAAGAAGACAATCACTGCGCTGGTAACGGCGGTGGAAGAGGCGTAGCCTGACCCGCCCGTCATCGCCCGCCCGTCTACGGCCGTTGCGCAAGATTCCCGCAACGGCCTTTTTTCTTTCCCGAGCGCATCTCAACGCGATCCCCCCCGGAAAGAGGCGACCTTCCCGCGCGCACCGTTACAATCTGTAGAATTCATCCTCAATTCATGCACAACGGAAGGAGGGAGAGAGGGGTAGCACATTGTATTTCCTTCAACACTTGAAGGGAGTTCAAATGCTGTACGTCCACGCCAGTGCGCTCGACAACCTCCACCTCTTCCTCTGGATCGAGGACGGGCGCGCACTGGCCCGCAACCGACGCCGTGGAAGCGGTGGCGGCAGACATCCCTTCGCCCTCGACGAGGCGGTTGCCGCTCCACTCGCAAGACTCCTCGGCCTCCCGGAAGAGGCCATCTTCCCGATCACGCAAGCGACCCTGTATCTTCCGTGCCATCAGCACACGCCGCTCCCCTCTCCGGGGCTGGCAAACGCGCTTGTTGGGCCCCCTACCGAGGGCGACCCCGACCCGATCCACGGATCAGGTCCGTCGCTCCCGTTGAACGCGCACGCAAACGCCGCGCTCCACCTGAACTCGGCCTCTTCTTCTGCAGATGCACCCGGGACTGCCACGTCCCTGCTGGAGCCGGAAGATGCGGGTTCCAGGGCGCCAGGTCAGGAAGAGCACGTTCGCGCCATTGCCGTGCCGCTTCCCGTGACCCAGTCCGCGCATCTCACGCTCGACCTTCCCGAAACGCCCCAGCCCGCAACTTCCCCGGCCCGGAGCGCGCGCACCGATCTCCTCCCGTGGACTGTTTTCGGCTGGAGCCTGCGCCCCAGCGAGGCGGCTCTCCTCCTCGCCCACCTGCCCACCAGCCTCGGCGAGGGCATGCAGGCAGGCCCCGATCTCGAACTGTGGTCCGCAGTGGCCCGTTGGACCCTGACCCTTCTGCGTCGCGGTCACCTCGTGCCCGGCCTGCGGCTTGAAACCCGGCGACACGACGATGACCCGTCACATCCCCAGGCCGGATGGATTCCCACGCTCGACACTCCATCCGACACCGCCATCCTGGAACGGCTCTGCTCGGCTTTTCCGCCGGCTGCCAGTTGCCACGCACGAGAGACCCCCCCCCCTCGCACCATCCTGACTCGTTTCGTCACGCTCGCAGTCGCCGAACTGGCACGCCACTGGATCCGTCGCTCGGACCTCAGCCTCGCAATCCCTTCCCACTGGCCCCCCGACGTGCGGGTCTGGCTCACCACCCTGTCCCGCGGCGAGGAATCGGTCGAGATCGAAGGGGGACGCGCCCTCGCCGCGGATCTCGCGCGCTGGCTGGGCGTGCTCGCCCCTCCGCCTGCGCGCCCGGACTTCCGCACCGGCTTCCGGCTCGAACCGCCTCCCCCGGATATCCAACCACAAGACCCCAGCGAAGCGGACACCGTCCCCGAAAACCCACAACATGAAGAGGAAGCGGCGTGGTCGGTGCGGGTTTTTCTTCAGGCTGTGGATGACCCCGCCGTCGAGGCAACCGCGCAGGAAGTCTGGGCCGCGGGAGGCTCGGTGCTGGAAAAAGGCGGACATCGACTTCCCAACCCTCAGGAAAAACTGCTCGGTGATCTGGGACGAGCCCTTCGCCTGTTCCCCGCACTCGAACGAATGCTCGGCGCCTCTACCGGCTTTGACGAGGTCGATGCATGTCCCATCACGCTCGCGGAAGCCTGCCAGTTCATTCGGAGCACAGCCTGGCTGCTCAGCGAAAGCGGCTTTGCGGTCTCGCTCCCGCCCTTTGTCACCGACCCCGCAGCCGCCCCTCGACTCAACCTCCGGGCGCTCGCGAAAGCGTCCCCGCTCATCTCCGCCCACGGCGAGAACGCTCGCGCCACCGCTTCGTCCGGCGCGTCGCGCGCGACCGACCTCTCCCCCTCCGGCTGGCTCGATGACGATTCTGACAGCGCCTCGCAATTCGGCCTTCAGTCATTGCTCGACTACGAGTGGCGCGTATCCATCGGCGCAGACACCGTCGACCCGCGCGACTTCATGCAACTCGTCGCGCGAAAGGTGCCCCTGATCTACCTGCGCGATCGATGGGTTCACGTTGACCCGACACCGGCCGAGGCCATGTGCGCAACCTGGCAGGAGCACGCCGATGGACCCCTCTCCCTCAAGGATGCAATCGTCCTGGCGGCAGGATCAGAGCCCGCATTGAAGCTCACGCTCGACGGAGACCTCGCGGCACTCGATGACCCGGGGAAAGTTCCCCCGGTTCCTCCACCCGTTGGGCTGCGGGCAACGCTTCGTCCCTACCAGTTCCAGGGGTACGCGTGGCTGGTCGATCGCGTACGGCGCGGGATCGGGGCATGCCTCGCCGACGACATGGGACTGGGAAAAACCGTGCAGGTCATCGCCCTGCTGCTCGCCGATCGCGAACGGCACCTTCCCGAGCCACCCGCGTTCGACGCTCCCGATGGGGCGTGCGGACAGACAGGATCCGGCCTACAGTCACGGCGTCCTTGGCTCATCGTATGCCCGACCTCGCTGATCGGAAACTGGAAACGGGAGGTTGCGCGGTTTGCCCCGTCACTGGAAGTTCTCGTGCATCACGGCCGTACCCGCACGGCGTCCGCAGTTCCTCAATTTGAGGCTTCCCCCGACAATCGCTTCGCTGGCGCAGACCTGGTATTGACGAGCTACGGGCTCGTGGCACGCGACCCCCGACTGGCGCTACAATCCTGGCGTGGCGTCATCCTTGACGAAGCCCAGCACGTGAAGAATGCCGACGCAACGGGAGCACGCGCGGTCCGTGCGCTCGGATCACAGGTGCGAATTGCAATGACGGGAACCCCGATCGAGAACCGGCTCGCTGACCTGTGGTCGTTGATGGAATTCCTCAACCCCGGGTTGCTCGGCACCTCGCAGTCGTTCCAGCGCCGTTTTGCGATTCCGATCGAGCGCTATGGAAACGAGAGCCGTCGTGACTCCCTGCGCCGTGCCATCACGCCTTTCCTCTTGCGGCGAAAGAAGACGGATCCAAGCATTCTCAAAGACCTTCCAGAGAAACAGGAGAACAAGGTCTACTGTCCACTCACCCGCGCACAGGCGGCGCTTTATGAAGCGTGCGTGCGCGAGCGATTGGAGCGCATCGAGGCAAGCGACGGAATCCAGCGCCGAGGCGTCGTGCTGAGCACCATGCTTCGACTCAAGCAGATCTGCAACCATCCAAGTCACTTTCTAGACGACAGTGCCCCCCTCGACGGGCGCAGTGGAAAACTCGCGTGCCTGGTCGAACTGCTCGAAAAGGTGCTGGCCGGAGGAGAACGCGCACTCGTCTTCACGCAGTTCCGAACCTGGGCCATACGCCTGAGCACATGGCTTGCGCGCACGCTCTCGGTGGACGTGGCGTGCCTGCACGGTGAAACGCCCCGCGAACAGCGTGACCGCCTGGTCGAACGGTTTGCTTCAGAGGACGGCCCCCCCATTTTCGTGCTTGCGGTGAAAGCCGGTGGCGTTGGACTCAACCTCACCCAGGCCAACCACGTGTTCCACTTCGATCGCTGGTGGAATCCAGCAGTTGAGAATCAGGCAACCGACCGCGCATTTCGAATCGGCCAGCGACGCGACGTACAGGTACACAAGCTCATCTGCCTGGGCACGCTGGAAGAAGCCATCGACCGGCTGCTCGAGTCAAAGATCGGACTGGCGGAAAGCGTTGTTGGAGGAGGCGAATCGTGGCTGACCGAGCTGACAACAGGGGAATTGCGTGAAATGTTGACGCTACGCGATACGGTCGTGGAGGACAATGAGGAATGACTTCTCCCGGACTTTCAAACGGTAACGAGCCCGATCGTCCCTCGAGATCGCCCTCAAACCGCTCGGAAGCAAGCGTCGGGACGGAACGAAGACCGCGTGCTTCTCGAATGCAACGGTCCGCGCTGACGCTTGTCGGCCTGCTGATGCTGCTGCGAGAAAGCAACCGAAAGGGATG
>JAJXVI010000064.1 GCA_021782195.1 bacterium
TCAACGTGCGTTCGACTTCCAACAGCAGTCGCCCGATGACCCGAGGGGCCGCTTCGACGTGTCCCGCGATGTCCCTCTGGGCTGTGTCGAACTGTCCCAGGCGCAGGTGAACGGCTCCCCGCAGCGCGCGAACCAGCAGGTTCTGCGGTTCCATCTTGAGCGCGCGAGAGATGAGGGCCAGCCCCTTTTCACAGTCGTCGAGGTCGGTGCAGGCCAGCGCCGCGGCGACCGGCCACGCAGGATTGCGGGTCTGCTCCGGGGCGCCTTCCAGCACGGCGAGTGCCGCAGCGGGGTCGTCGTTGTCGAGGAGCACGAGCGCGGCCTGAATGCGCACGCGTTCGTCCTCGGGGCAGGCTTCCAACGCCACGCGGGCCTGCGCACGGGCGTTCTCCGGCTCCGCGCGGGCCGTCAATTGCCAGGCTTTTTGAATGGCCTTCCAGGCCTGGCGATGCGAGAGCATGCCTTTACCTCCTGCCAGGGATGACAGCCACGTACGGCTGCGCTGTGCCACGAACCCGACGCGTCTTGGAGCGTGGCGCGTGTTTCACGACGCGTCGCCTGACTCCGATGGACTCACAATGATGGTGCGTTCGTGGGTGTACGTGACATAACCCGCCGGGGTGTTCGGCGGCTTCTTGACGTAGCGCACGCGGGTGCAGTCGACGGCGACTCGTGTGTCGTTTGCGGCCCGACTGAACGTGGCGGCCAGTTGCGCCGCTGCTCGCAGCACGTGCTCCGGCGGGGGCGCGGCCCCCGTGGAACGCACGATCACGTGCGCTCCGGGGATCTGGCGTGCGTGCAGCCAGAAGTCGTCGGGCCGCGCCGTGTGCAGCGTTAGTGCGTCGTTCTGGCGCGGATTGCGGCCGACCCTGACGTCGTGGCCATCAATTTCGTAGCGGCGAGGAGAGGACGCCGCGCCTCGTGACGAGCGGCGAGGAGGCGGCCCGGCGAGGAGACGGGCCTCGTGCATCTCGTGCTCGATCTCGCGCAGGTCGTCGCGCTCGACCGCAGTCTCGACGGCGGCCAGCATCCCGTCGAGCCACTCGATCTCACGGAGGGTGCGCTCCACGGCTGCACCGATTGCCTCCCGTCCTCGCTTCAGGCGCTTGTAGCGCGCATAGCAGGCCTGCGCGTTTTCTCCCGCGGAGAGGTCCGCATCGAGGGCAATGTCGATTTCGGGGGCGTCTTCCTGGCTGTAGTCGACGACCCGGACCGACTTCGCGCGCGGTGAAATCGCGTGCAGCGACGCCGTGAGCAGATCGCCACGGTGACGCCATACGTCCGCGTGCGTGGTGGTTTCGAGGTCATTTTGCTGTGCCTCGAGGCGCCTGCGGACGCGCGCGTGCTGGCGATCAAGGGTGGAGGCGAGCAGATGGCGCAGATCCGCCAGGCCTGCCTGGCCGCTGGCTTCGGCGTGGGCGCGTTCGAGAAGACGGCTCATGTCGGCACGGTGGGCAGGATGGGCGGGGTCGGGCGTTGCTTCCTCAACGGGGTTGGGCGCAGCGTCGACAGACGGCGGGTGGCCGGCGGACGACGCGATGGAACGGAACGGGAAGGGGAGCACGAGCAGTCCGCCATCGGGGCGTCGCACGAGTTGCGGCGAAAGCAGTCCTTCGCGCAGGCGGCGCCAGAATGCGTCCCAGGCGAGTGCGAGCGCGAGCGAGGGACCGTGGGGTGCGGCGCCGTCGGTCTTCTCGCCGGGTCCGGGGACGGGCAGCGGACGCCTCGGATCGAGGCCGGCCCGGGTTGCGATCTCGCGTGCGTGCAGCATGGCAAGTCCGAAGGCTACGTGCGTCAGCGCGCGCTCCAGCGCGACGGGCTCTGGCAGGACGCTCAGGGCGCACACCACGTCGTCTCCGCGGAGATCGATGGCGTGCGGGAGGGGCGATGGTTCAACGCGGAACGGTGTCCCCTTTCGCGCGTGGTGACGCATGTCGCCGAGCACGAGGCCCAGTTCCCCGCTCAGCGAGGTCGCTCGCTCGGCTGCGGAAAGGCACGGTTCGCCGGCGTCCCGGAGGGGCACGACGGGCACGACGGGCACGTGATCGAGCAGCAGGACCGTGCGCGAGGTCGGGAGCAGTTGTACGACGAGTCGCGTGCGGGTCGGTTGATCGGCGGTGCCGGGCCTTCCGCCCCGCGTGAGATCGAACACCGTGACGCGTTCGAGCCCCGCGGTCTGCACGGCCGTGATGCGTGCGCCTTCCAGATGCTTGCGCAGTTGCATGCAGAAGGCGGATGGCGTCTCGGCGCTGCCATACGGGTCACGTGCGAGATGCAGCCGGGGCGAGCGGGGCTCCACGCTGACGAGAAAGCGCATTTCGGGGCCGTCGTCGGGGGCGCTGGCGTCGACCCCGGTGTCAGTGGCTTCCCCGTCGGTGACGGTGCGCGCGGCGCCGCGGAACACCGTGAAGAGGAGCTGATCCGGTCCGAGTTGCACGATTCTCCGGATCTTTCCGCCGACGAGCGCGCGCGCCATCTCGCGCACGGTCGCGTACATGGTGACCGCGTCAAAACGTGTGGTCACGTCGATGCAGGGGGAGCGGCGCAGCGCGCGTGCGCTCGGCGTGGCACGGCTGCAGCGTTCGACGCGCGCGCCTTCACGCGAGCGCCGTTTCCGGCCCGTAGTAGGCTGCGCTGGCGATGGTGACGGTGCGGAAACCTTTCGGGTCGACGCACTGTTTGTAGGCAAGGAGTTTTCCACGCTCTGCCCTGAGCACGGCCAGCATGGCGTAGATAGGGGCGAGGCCGCAGATCCGGTGGCAGTCGCCGTTGCCCTGGATGGCGCGGAAGAAGCCTTCGGCGTCTCGGTTCACCGCCAGTTCCAGGTTGTGCCGGTCGGCTTTCCCGACAGTTTCCATCGCGCTCGCGTCGGGGGGGGTATCGTCCCCGAAGCCCGTGCCGACGTGGGCGAGGTCGGCGGCCGCAATCAACACCACGCGTTTGCCGCAGGCGTCGATGGTTTCTCGCAGGGCTTGCAGGAACCCGGCAATCTCGGCCTCCTGGGCGGGGGAGGTACCGTCGAGGACCTGGCCTCCCAGCGACCCACAAAGGATGGGAACGATGCGGGCGCGCTCACCCAGCAGGTGGCGGAGCCAGACCGTCTGCAGTTCGATCGAGTGTTCGCTGCGGTGCACGAGGAAGTCGTTTTCCAGGCAACGTCCCGCCTTTTCCTCGAGCAGATCGATGAACGCGGTGTCGGTGTGGACCGGACCGAACGGCGTCGCAAAGTGCTTGCGCGTCACGGAGAAGACAGTGGACAGAGGGGTATGGCTCGTGCCGAGCACCACGTACACGTCGGCCGCATCGCGCGCGATCTCGCGGTAGGCCCAGGCATAGGTCGGCCCGCCGCGGTCGTAGTCGATGTGCGGCGCGATAATTGCGCGCAGTCCCGACCGGGGCGTGGGGCAGGTCGGGGACGGGCCAGGTCCGTCGGGGTGGGTAAAGTATCCCGAGAGTGCGCAGTCCAGCCGGTCCGGGTCCGCTTCATATCCGCCGCCGAGGTGCGTCGGTGTGCGCAGGGGCGATGCCGTCCATTCGCGCTCGAGTTCGGCCAGGGTATCACGGAAGCGCCGGCTGTCGAGCATCAGGCTTTCGTCGAGGTCGCTCAGCAGTTGTTCAAGGTCCGGGGTGGGCAGGATCTGCCCGGTGCGGCGCAGGAACTCGACCTGGATGTCCTGTGGCGTGCGTTCACCGTTCAAGAGACTCAGAATGAAGCCGGCGGCCGGGGGCACTCCGATGACGCGGGTGCTGATGTTCATCGGGTCACGCAGGCATACGACCCTGCCTCCTCCGGCGTCAATCGGGAACGCCTCGAGCTGACGCAGGCGCGGCTTCTCTGCTGCCTCACTCACGGTGCGTGCACCTCCACGGTGTGGGTTGTCTCGATATGGAGTCCGTGTCGGCGGATGTGGCAGGGAAGCGGTTGCGCGCCCTCTGCGCGGAGGGCTTTGCGCACCTGCTCCGCGGAAGATGGGGGGGCCAGGGTGAACAGGCATCCTCCGCCTCCTGCGCCGCAGATCTTGCTGGCGTATGCGCCGGCACGTCGTGCTGACGCAACCATGCGGTCGATCTCCGGCGTGCTGACCCCTTCCGCCAGTTCCTTGCGGTGGCGCCATTCCTCGTCAAGAACCTCCGCGATTGCCTGGATGTCTCCACGGCTCACGGCCTCGCGCATTGCGTGCGCGGTTTCGCGAATGGCGCCGAGACGTTCGACCGTGTCGCCTTCACGGTCGATGTAGCGCTTCATCATGTTCCAGTTGTTGGTGCCGGAGAAGTGCGACACGCCCGTAAAGGAGAGCACGATGTGGGAATCGAGAACGGAGAGGAAGTCGTTTGCAGGCTCGATGGCTTCGTGGCGATTGCCCCGAAGTTCGAACCAGATGGCGCTCAGTCCGCCATACATGGCGGCAAAATAGTCCTGCTTGCCGGTCGGGATGGCGAGGTTCTGGGCTTCCAGGTTTGCACCCCAGTCGATGAGGTGGGGAATGGAAGGGGGCTCGGCTTCGAGTCGCGAGAGGGCCCCGAACATCGCCATGAGCAGGGCGGAAGATGCGCCGAGGCCCGAACCGCGGGGGGCGTCGTTGCGGGTGCGAAGGGTCAGTCCCGTGGACGGTTCGAAGAAGACCACGGCGCGCGCGAGCAGGTCAAGTGGCCCGCCGAAGGGAGGGGCACTCTTCAATGCCGACAGGCTCTCGTATTCCCTGGTCAGACCGAGATCGTGCGAGGTGAGAACGATGCGTTTGTCCTCGCGGGTTTCGAGCTCGACCCGGCTCTCAAGGTCGATTCCGAGGTTGACGGTCATCCCCCCGTTCTCGAAGATATAAAGGGGATGGATGTCAAGCGTGCCGCCGGCAAGATCGATGCGGTTGGGCGTCGTGGCCGTTATCTTCATCCTCGGGCTGCAGCCTCGGGTGCCCGTTGGGGGGCTGGGGTGTACGCATAGAAACCGCGGCCGCTCTTGCGACCGAGCCATCCCGCGTCCACCATCTTGCGCAGCAGCGGGCACGGGCGGTATTTTGGATCACCGAGTCCGCGGTGAAGGACCTCGAGGATGGCCAGACACACGTCGAGTCCGATGAAGTCAGCCAGGGTGAGCGGGCCCATGGGATGGTTCATCCCAAGCTTCATCACGGTGTCGATGGCTTCTCGGGTGCCGACGCCCTCCATCAATGCCTGGATGGCTTCATTGATCATGGGCATGAGAATGCGGTTGGCGATGAAGCCGGGATAGTCTTCAGATTCGGCGGGCGTCTTGCCCAGCCGCTTGCAGAGGTTCACCACGGTCTCCACGACCTCCGGGGAGGTCTGACTTGCTCGCACGATCTCCACGAGCTCCATCATCGGCACGGGGTTCATGAAGTGCATGCCGACCACGCGGGTCGGAATCGCGGTTGCGGCGGCGAGCCGGGTGAGCGAGATCGAAGAGGTGTTGGACGCCAGGATGCCGTGAGGGGCGAGGCTGCGCTGGGCCAGGTTCAGGACCCGCTTCTTGACGGTCTCGTCTTCCACGACGGCTTCCACCACGAGGTGCTGGTCCGTCAGCGCTTCGATGTCGGTTTCACAGCGGATGCGGGCCATGGCGGCTTCGCGCTCGGTTGCGGTCATCTGGCCTTTCTTTACGAAGCGATCCAGACTGCGTCCGATCTGGCCGGTGGCGCGCTCGAGGGCGTTCGAGTCGACGTCGACAAGAGTGACTGAGAAGCCGTTCTGGGCGAAGGTCTGGGCAATGCCATTGCCCATCGTGCCGGCACCGATGACGGTCACGCGTTGAATGTCCATGGGAGGGCCTTTCGAGGGGGTGGAATCAGTTGCGGCGTCTTCGTCCGGACGGGGCGCAGATCCTGTCGGTGACCTGTCCCGGGGACGATGTCCCGGATGGCAGGCGGCCGCGCCGCATCAGTTTCCCTCGCCTGTGCGTTCGATCAGGTACTGTGCAATCTGCTTGCGGGTGTCGGCCAGGAGGGACTGGAACGACACGCCGACGCTGTATCGAAACTCTGCCGACCGGGTGGAGGGGCTTACGCGAACCACCACGCCCTGGGCCTGCAGTGGATGAGCGGACCCTGGCAGCGTGATCTCCACCATCTGCTGCACGGGCGGCCCGAAGTTTGTCAGCAACTGGCAACCCTCCACGCTCAGATCGACCATGCGACACGCGCGCGGTTCGTCGGTACGCACCCCCTTGCCGCCCGTGGCGAGAAAGACCTGACGGATCTCGCCCGTCACGTTCACTTCCACGCGCGCCTGTCGCCGACGGGCCTGTTCGGTGGAGGTGGATGCGCGAGGGAGCGACGCGGGACGCGCGACGCGGAGCAGCGGTTGGGGACCGTCCTGGACGGTCACGACCTGACTGTCGAATCCTGCCAGTGTGGTGGTTTCCCCTGTCACGTAGAGGGTCATCGGGGGATCGGGCGGACGGCGATGGTTCCAGTTGTCGGGCAGCAGCAGATAGAGATGGTTGTCGTCGCCTTTGAGGGTGCGGGTCGTCCAGACCTGCGGGGAACCTTCTCGGGAAGGCTGTACGAGGCGCACTTCCAGGTCGAGAAACTCGAATCCGTTGTGGCTTGTCAATTCCGGCGCCGTGGCAGAAGCATCCGCCGCCGCGCCGGAAGAGGCGGCTTTGTTCGGGAACAGCCGCTTGAACACGTTCACTCCGTGAGCATCTCCACCGCCAGGGCAACGCCATTTCCGCCGCCCAGGCAGAGTGTGGCAAGCCCCTGCTGACCCCCTCGCTCCTGCAGGGCGTGAAGCAGGGTGACCAGGATTCGGGCGCCGCTGGCGCCGATGGGGTGGCCGAGGGCGACCGCTCCGCCGTTGACGTTGACCTTTGAGGGGGGCAGACCGAGTTCGCGCATGACCGCAATGCTCTGAACCGAGAATGCCTCGTTTACCTCGATGGCGTCAAAGGCGTCGAGATTGAGGTCCGGGTTTCGTTTCAGCAGTCCGCGTACAGCCGGAATCGGGGTGAGCATCACCCACGCGGGGTCAAGGCCGGCGGTGAACCAGTCACGAACGCGTGCAAGGGGGCGAAGCCCCAGCTCCTCGGCGCGCTCCGCCGACATGATGACGAGTGCCGCGGCGCCATCGTTGACGCCCGGCGCGTTGCCGGCGGTCACCGTGCCGTCTTTCTGGAAGGCCGGCTGGAGTTTTGCGAGTGCCTCGAGGGTCGTGTCGGCGCGTGGACCCTCATCGGTGTCGACCATCGTGACCTGGCCTTTGCGTCCGGGAATGGGAACCGGCACGATCTCGTTCTTGAAACGACCTGCGGCCGCGGCCTCTATCGCCTTACGATGTGAGTCGAGGGCGTATTGGTCCTGTTCTTGCCGTGTGATGCCGTACCTGCTTGCAACAAGTTCGCCCGTGACGCCCATGTGGAAGTCGTGGCGCGCGCACCACAGGCCGTCGTTGATCATCGCGTCAACGAGTTTCCCGTTGCCCAGGCGATAGCCGCTGCGCGCTTCGGTCAACAGGTACGGGGTACGGCTCATGCTCTCCATGCCGCCCACCACCGCGCAGTCGATGTCGCCGCACATGATGGCCTGGCAGGCCAGCACGACCGACTTCAACCCGGAAGCGCAGACCTTGTTGATGGTCAGGGCGCCGACGTGGAGCGGCAGGCTTGCACCAAGCAGGGCCTGACGGGCCGGATTCTGTCCGACTCCGGCAGACACGACGTTCCCCAGGATCACCTCGTTGACTTCTTCAGGGTCGATACCGGCGCGTCTGACCGCTTCGCGAATGGCGTGTGAAGCCAGGGTGGGTGCGGGGACCGACGAGAGTGCGCCCATGAATCTTCCGATCGGCGTGCGCACCGCGCTCAAGATGACCGGATCCGGGCGCTGGGGACGTCGACGGCGGGCCTTCACCTGCGGATCCAGGGCCGGTTCACCGTACGGGGATTCCTGCGTCAAAGTAACCGTCATGTGGATATCAACTCCTTATGGGTTCGTCGAAGGCCGTTCGGCGGCCGGGATGCGTGTCGGACGGTCATCCCGGGGCAGCGTCTGCCTCGAAGGGCGTGATGGTGTACAGGGGCGCGCCGGGAGAAACCGTGGCGCCCAGCGTGACGTTCACGACCTCGAGGCGACCGGTCACTGGAGCGGTGACTTCGTTTTCCATCTTCATGGCCTCAAGGACCAGGACGACGTCACCCTTCTTGACCGGCTCGCCCGCGGCGTGCAGAATCTTGACGACCTGACCGTTCATGGGGGCGCACACTTCTCCATTGGAGCGTGCACTCCGGTCGCTGCGCCGAGAACCGTTACGCTGTTTCTTGCGAGGGTCTTCCACGAGGATGGGAAACGTCTGTCCTGCGATCGTGACTGTTGCGGGTTGGCCGTTCTCGTTGCGACTGACTGCAAAACGGATCGAGCGCCCGTTTTGCAGGAGATGGCCGTCGACAACGTCGCACACCATATCCGTTCCGTCGATGGTCACACGATTCGGGCCGGTCTTCTCGACTTCGAACCAGCGATCGCACACTCCGATTCGATATTTCATGGCAGCCATGTTAACCGTTGCAGACGGCTTGTCCTGTGTCGGCGGGCGCGATCATGGGGGACGCCTTTGCGAACCCTGGGGGGGGGACGCGGAGCGCCACCGTCGTGGAGGACAGGACCGGCGTGTGTGTGGAACCCTACGTCTAGAGATGTTCCGCACGACAACGATGATGCGCGGAGTGCGCGGCTCGCGCGTTTTTGCACCGGTCCCGTTTTCTCCCGTGGCGCGTGGCGTGTGGCGTGGGGTGGAGGAGATCCTATGCGAGTTCGGGTCGCGACCTGTTGTCGTTCACTGACTCCCGCTGTTTTGTCCGGTGTGCCGGCCGTTTTCCCGCCGGGGAAGCGGACCGTCTGTTTGCCTGACACTCGGGCAGGGGGTATGGTTTCACGTTCACGCCACCGGGGTCGAGGCTTCACGTTGATCGAGATCATGATGGCCATTGCCATCGCGGCGCTGGTGCTGGGCATTGGAATCC
>JAJXVI010000065.1 GCA_021782195.1 bacterium
TATCGTCGAGCAGGACGTCCGGCGGTACAATGCGAGTATACTCATCGACTTCAGGAGGTCGACTGTTGATGCGTGTGTCTCGTAATCTGCTGTGGCTAATTGCGCTACTGGGCCTGGTTGCCCTTGGAGCCACCAGTGCGCAGGCTTTTCGAGCAAATTCACGTCGTCCCTACCTGACCCCCATGCTATCCATGGCCGGTATGTGGCCCGGAATGACGTCGGAGCGTGTCCGACGAATTCACGGGAGGCCCCGCGGCACTGCGGATGCGTGGCGTTACGGTTACTTTACCGTGAAGTTTGAAAATACCGGTGGTGGCCTGCTGGTCGGCGACATCAATGGCCCTCGTCTTACCTGCAACGGTGATCTTGCAGTCAACCTGGGTGATTCCATTGGCAAGGTGCGTACTGACGTGCGCCAGACGGGGATGGGTGTCGCACGCTGGTACCCCGCCCGCAATCGCGCGGATGGAACCCTTGTCTGGACCGTGAACCAGGCGGAAGCAGTCTTTACCGTGCGAGAACTGCACATTGCCGCAATCTGCCTCCAGAATCGCCGTGCAACTGGATTCCAGCACACCTGTGCGATCGCTCACGGTGCTCTGTAAGAACGCGTCACCTGGTCACCTGGCCTTCCATCGGGAATTCATCCTGACGTCTCTGCACGCGTGACGGGGACGACGCTTCGGGCACGCGCTCACGTTCGTCGCGTCGTCCCCCCGCTCGCGCGTCAAAGGAAAGACGTCAGCGTGTCGTCGTGTTTTCAGGCTTCTCGTTGCGCATTGCGGGTGTCGGTGCGGTGCGAGGCCCTGGGCTACGGATGACGTCCGACGCCAGGGGTACCGCTCGACGTCATCGCCGGCCGGGGTGCCGGTGTGGAGGACGTGTGAGAAGCCGGTGACATTTCGGGAGAGGCTGATGGACCGCCAGTCCCCATCGGGCCACACATTCCCTTCATTGGAGCGGTCTGTCCGGTGTTCGGGGAACGCTCCGTACCTGTCAGGACAGCGGGCTTTCCGGTCACGCGCAACACGATTTGCGCTGCCAGCTTCAGGCTGGTCTCACAGCTTGTGCCCTGCGCGTTTCGACACTCGGCAATTGAGTAGTGGCATGAATCCATTCCACAGTTGCACGGCGTGCTGTTGGTGATCCGAAGAACTTCCTCGCGCTGGGCGGGAGTCAGGCCTCTGAGATCGATGCCTGGCAGTTGCGTGTAGAATTTCGGCGGTGGTGGATGTGTCTTTTGCCATGCTAGTACGCTGACCAGCACCAGCAATACTGCGGCCAGGATACCCAGTCGGACCGGGTCCGGTCGTTCGTCAACCTCATCACTAGCCGAGATCGCCGAGGAGTCACCCGGGGCGTTTGCCTGTGGGCCGCTCTGTGAGCCTTCCGGGGAGGGGGGAACATTTTGTGGATCCGCTGAGGACGCCAAATAGCACCTGCCTGGTCGTAATGTCTGTAGTGGTGGAAGCCAGGGTTTCCGCAGGGTACGTTCTCGATTCCAAATCGGATTCCTTCCGCATGACGGGTCGCGGTTTTCCCTTCGGATGCTGTCAGTCGGTTTTGTCGTCCCAGGGCTCGGTCAATGGCCATGCTCCCCCGGGAGGCAACGCCGGGATGCGTCCCTTGAGGTGGGGGCGGGCGATGGCGGGCGATCCTTCCTCGGAAGAATCTTATGAAGACGTCTCTCGTTGTGCGCGTGGCGCTCAGCAAAGAGGACCGCGCAGGAACTCACGGTTGTGGAGTTGAGGGCGGGCTTTCCAGAATGCGCTGGTAGAGCGTCATCATTCGCTCATTCGCGAGATCGTCACGAAAGACGCGGGTCAGTCGTTCGTAACCGGCACGCCCCATCTCTTCTCGTCGTGATGGGTCGCGTAGCATGCGAACGATCGACTTGCTAAGGGCCCGCGGGTCACGAGGTGGAATCAGGATTCCAGTCTGTTCCTCGACGACCACGTCGGTGACCCCTCCCACGCGAGAGGCCACTATCGCCTTCTCATAGGCCATTGCTTCAAGCAGTACGATGCCAAGGCCCTCCCAGAGTGAAGGGAGCACGAACAGGTCAAACCCCTGCAGGAGAGCGAGCATGTCTTCGCGATAGCCGGTCAGTGTGACGTGGTCGGAAATTCCAAGCTCCGTCGCCATCGCTGACAGGGGGGCTGCGAACGGGCCACCGCCGATGATGATAAAATGGACGTTGGGAACCTGGGCCAGGACCGCCGGGGCTGACTTCAGGAGCCATTCATGTCCCTTTGCCTGCTCGAGCCTGCCCACTGTTCCCACGACAAGCACGTCATCTGCGATTCCCAGTGCGCGCACCGCGGCCCGTGGGTCGGTGGCGCGGGGATAGCGTGCGAGGTCGAGGCCTTCTCGGATGACCGTTAGGTGCTTTCGGTCTACGAGTCGCTGGCGTTCGATTTCCTTCTCGTTGGCATAGGATACGGTGACGATTCTGTCGGCCAGGTGCGCGGCCAGGCGCTCGATCCAGATGTACAGGATGCGAGTCAGAGGTCCACCAGCTGCGTTGTGCGGCGGTTCGTGCATGGTGTGAAGGACGTGCGGGACGCTGGCAAGCCGTGCCGCCAGCCTTCCGAGGAAGCCGGCCTTCGAGGTGTGTGTGTGCACGATGGCAGGACGGATACGACGTAACGCGCGATAAAGTCGCCACAGGCTGATGAGATCCCGGACCGGATCGATGCGGCGTGCAATGGGTACGTCGTGTACGGTCACACCCAGATCCTTCAGGCGTTGAGTGAAAGGTCCTCGTGTCGTCAGGAGGTGGACCTCGTGACCATCTTCAACAAGTGCGGCAAACCAGCTTCGGAGAAAGCACCAGGCGGTCATGTCGATGGTCGTGATGTGAGCGGTAACGCAGGGTGTCGGCCTGCCTGGGCGCGCAGGTGGCGGAGCAGAAGGATCCGGGGACACTCTGGACATTGCAGCACGCCCTCCATCAAATGTGCGGTACGGGTTCTCCCTGACCGGTGGTAACGCCGTGCGCTTCTGGAAGTCGGCATCTGGGTCGAGGGTGCGTTCGGCGCGACTCAGGTAACGCCGTGCGCTTCTCGAAGTCGGGTTCGTGCTCCTTCCCTGTTTCGAGCCCGGGCGTCGACCTTTGCGCTGGTTCTTCATCGCTCAGGACGGCGGTTTCGGGGGGCAGTTGGCCGTCTCGAAACGCGCCGACATCCGGCAATGTTAACAAAATTTTAACAATGCACAGTTTGACTTTCCCGTCTGGCGGCGTGATGTAGGCCGTGGGGAGTCGGAAAGACGCGAGAACGTCCGTTCCCAACTGTATCTCAAGGAGCCTCACGACCATGGGCATGAGCATAGGCGCGCAAGACACCGCGAATATCGCATATAAGTCCCAGTTGGCGGGGCAGCCGCAGCAACTGCGTGCAGATCAGACCATCAAGGAGACCGACAAATCTCGGGAGACCGAGAAGACGCGCGACTCCGACCCCGAGTCAACTACGAGCAGCGGTTCCACTGCTGTCACCTCCTCCGGAAACGCGCGGCGGAGTGAGAATTCGCGCAAACTACAGGGTGGGCAGGACCGGTCGGTCGGGCGACTCGGGCGTGGCTCGGTCGAATGGGGAGAGGATACCCAGGAGACCGGTCAGTGGCTGCCTCCTGGTCTTCAGCCGCAATCGCGGAGTGCGGGTACCGCAAGCAATTTCAACATCCCTTACTGGCTGCTCAACAATGGCGACTCGGGGCAGTCGTCATCTCCTTCGGCGCAGCACCAGCGCCTTTTGACCGGTCTGCGAACCATGGTGAACAACGAGTTGCAGCAGTATGTCAAGTCAAACGAGCCCCCGTACAGCAAGAAGACCCTCCGTGACATCCACGGTGTGCTGAGCGATGGCGGTTCGTCCTCCGCTGACGGATCTGCGCGTCTGACAACAAGCGGTGATCCGGGAGGCTACAACAAGACCAACACGACGCGAGCCCGCAACACGTTGAGCATCTTTGACCAGCAGCCCAAGCAGACCGGCGTGGCGCTGGAAATGGTTGCCTGACCGCAAGACGGTTCGGGGATTGGCGGATCTATCAGGCGCCGCCAATCCGACACAGCCTCTTCTCGTGTAAGACACGCGGACATGTCACGTAGGTCGAGCTACGAGACCCAGGCAGCAATCATTTCGTCCAGGGATCGTAACTCGAAACCCTGCGCTTCGAGGTTGCGGATAACTGCGTCGAGTGCCTCTACCGTTTGCCGGCGTGAGTCGGTGGGAAGCTCTTTTGACGGGTGATTTCCACCGTCGTGAAACAGAAAGATTTCGCCCGACCGTATCTCCGTCGTTGCATTGGCGACGATCTTCTCGACTCCGGGATTGCTCCAGTCCTGTGAGGACCGGGTCCAGAGCACCGTGAGATAGTTGCGCGCACGAAGCTCGTCAAGAACGCGTCGGTTGTAAAAGCCCCACGGCGGGCGAAAGAGGCGTGGACGCGTGCCAAGCACTGCTTCGAGTGCATCGCTGGTGCGGTCGATTTCAGTGGTCAGCGCTTCAGGATCAAGCAGTGGCATGTACGGATGCGACCAGCTGTGACTTCCCACGCTGTGGCCGCGACGCGCCACCTCGCGAACGAGATCGGGGTATTTCTCGACCGCCTTTCCGACCATGAAAAAAGTGGCCTTCACTTGATGTCGGTCGAGCACGTCAAGGATCTGGGGTGTCCAGAGCGGTGAGGGGCCGTCGTCGAAAGTGAGGGCTGCGCACCGAAAGGGAAACATGACCTCACGGATGGTCCCTCGCTGATCGCCCAGATTGAGCTCGTAGTACTTGGGGACGAAGTAGACCAGAAACAGTCCGAACAGCCCGTATGCGAACAAGAGCGGAAGGTACGCTTCGTGCAGCGTGAGTCGGGATACGAGCAGCCACGCAATGGGTCCGGGCAGGTGACTGCGGATCGTGCCGTTGGGCCAGAGAAGAACGCTGCAGATCAGGAGGTAGCCTGTTCCCCATCTGGCAGCCTGCTCGCGCAAAGTGGGATGATAGTAATGCGATGCGACGAAAGCGCCGAACGCGGTCAATAGAAGAAAATAGAAAAGCCACAGAAAGAGCACGAACACGGGCGGCTTGTTCGTCTCGCCCCACCGACTCTTCCTGCAGGTGGGGCGCAGGGTTGAGACCACCTGGCCAGGCAGTGCGCGGGGCTACTGCGGATACGGTGAGGTGATCACTTCTCCAGGATGAATGCCAGGGGAATGGGGGCTCGACCCCCCGCCTGTAGAGAGCGCAACGCCCGCGTCGGTAATACCGGGCGCGATGGATCGCGCGTTCTCCTGCTCCGCCGGTTGTGTGAGGAGGCGCAGGTTCGGGCTTGCGTCGTGGCTATCAGACGGCTCATCCAGCGCTTCTCCTGACAGGCTGATAGTGTCTCCGCACAGTGACGGAGCCGGTGAACGCGACGTACTCCGGCTCTGCGCCGGTGTTTCTCCCGTGCGCGCCGGCGAGGGTCCGACGGCCCCTGTTACCGGAGAGGGAGGCGCTGGGGCTGGTTCCAGAGCATCGACCCTGTCTCTTGGCATCACAACCAGTAACTCTCTCGAGGATCTCGTTCTTGGCTCTATCTTATCACGCCCCTGGCGACGCGGGTCAACCACGTTCCGTGAACGCCCTCACGCGCGGAGCGAACGGTACGGAGCAGACGGCCCCCATTGCCCGACGTGTCTGCACGCGTCGCGCACCCCGACTTTGACACGAAACGTGTGCTGTTGGCAGGAGGGATTGTCTCGTGCAGGGAGAATCTAATACAGCCTTTGTCGGAGGGCCCGAGGCGTTTGCTGCCGATGTGTCACCGGAGAACCTGACGGTGTGGGGTCGCTGCAAGCATCCAAGAGGCCGACAGAAGGGCCGCTGCCTGTCTCGGGCGTTCCTTGTGGGTCGAGGGCGCGCGGGATGAGGCGGAACATGAAAGGAGACTATCCCATGACCCAGTTCAAAGACAAGAAACTTGAAATCATCGACAAGTACAAGATGCACGACAACGACTCCGGATCACCGGAAGTCCAGATTGCACTTCTCACCGAGAGAATCAATCACCTCACCGAGCATCTCAAGATCCACAAGAAGGATCACCACTCGCGCCGTGGTCTGCTCATGATGGTAGGTCAACGCCGTCGCCTTCTCAACTACCTCACGAGTTCGGACATCAAGCGCTACCGCTCCATTGTAGAGCGACTGGGACTGCGCCGCTAGGAACCGGTTTCGGGAGAGGATCTGGCAAGGCATCGAGTTCGGCAACGTCTGGCCACCGAGAAAGGTCTGCCGTTTCTATGCGTCATTGTGATGCTCGTGCGGTGCCCGAGTGTGCACCCATCCTCCTCCTTCCCGCTTGGCCTCCTTTTGCGTCAGGAACGTTTGCTTCATCAGGGAGAAACGTCTCCTGACGGGGGTGCGGCGGACCCTCACGACTCCAGAACACAATACCTACAGAACGAAAGAACCGAGGAAACAGCATGATAGAAATGACCCAGGCACCCACTGAATCCCTCAGCAGGCCGACCGGTCGCGTGGTCGTCGAGCGTGAGGTGGCCGGTCGAATCCTGCGGCTCGAGACCGGAGAGTTGGCCAAGCAGGCCGGCGGAGCTGTGCTGGTCAGCTATGGTGAGACAGTTGTAATCAGTGCAGTTACTGCTTCGAGCAAACCACGGGAGGGGATCGATTTCTTTCCCCTGACGGTCGACTATGAAGAGAAGATGTATGCAGCGGGCAAGATTCCGGGGGGCTTCATCAAACGGGAAGGGCGACCCTCCGAGAAGTCGATTCTTTCCTCACGCCTCATCGACCGCCCCATCCGCCCATTGTTTCCCGATGGTTTCCGCAACGATGTGCAGGTGGTCTGCTACGTGCTTTCGCACGACCGTGTGAACGATTCAGACATCCCCGCAATGATCGCTGCTTCAGCAGCGCTTTCAATTTCAGACATCCCCTTTAACGGTCCGATCGGCGGCGTGCGCGTCGGTCGCGTCAACGGCGAGTATGTGGTGAATCCCACCTTTGCCCAGTTGCCGGGCAGCGACATCAACCTGGTGATTGCGGGCACCCGTGACAGCCTGATGATGGTTGAGGCCGGGGCGCTCGAGGTTGGTGAGCCTGAGATGCTTGGCGCCTTTGAGGTCGGGTTCGGGGTCATTCGCGACGTGATCGCGCTGATTGACGAACTCGTCGAGAAGGCTGGCAAGCCGAAGGGCAACTATCCCGTCATCGCGACAGATCCGCTCATGGAAGAGTGGATGACGAAACTGCTTGGCGCGGACCTTCGTCGTGGAATGCGTATCATTGACAAGGCTTCACGTAATGAGGCGCTCGACGCCATCGACCAGAAGCTCTTTGCCAGCCGCGTTGCCGCATGCGAGGACAGTCCGGAAAAGCAGCGCATCCAGGAAATCCTGACCGACTCCACACGCAAGGACTTCGGCATCCTGCTCAAGAAGCTCGAAGAAGACGAGCTCAAGGTGATGATCGTCGACGAGAACCTGCGCCCGGACGGTCGCACACCGGTGGATATTCGTCCATTGAGTTGCCGCGTTGGCATTCTCCCTCGCACCCACGGATCAGGTCTGTTTACACGGGGTCAAACCCAGGTCCTTACCCTCTGCACGCTGGGAATGCCGAGCGAGGACCAGTTGCTGGATGGCCTGTCCCCGGACGAATCCAAGAAGTATATCCACCACTACAACTTCCCTCCTTTCTCCGTTGGCGAGACGCGTCCAATGCGCGGACCTGGCCGACGTGAGATTGGCCACGGTGCGCTGGCCGAGCGCGCTCTGATTGCCGTGCTCCCGAGCGAGCAGGAGTTCCCGTATACGCTTCGGCTGGTTTCCGAGGTACTCGAATCGAACGGTTCCACCTCCATGGCCTCGACCTGTGGAAGCACCCTGGCTCTGCTTGACGCCGGCGTTCCCATCAAGGCGCTTGTCGGTGGAATCGCGATGGGCCTCATCATGAAGGGTGACGCCTACCGCGTGCTGACGGACATCCAGGGAATGGAAGACGCGCTTGGCGAGATGGACTTCAAGGTGGCGGGAACCCGCAAGGGTATCACGGCGCTGCAGATGGACATCAAGATCGCAGGGATCTCCACCGAAGTTCTCACAGTGGCACTCGAGCAGGCACGCCAGGCACGAATGCAGATTCTCGACGTCATGGAAGCCTGCATCGACCGCCCAAGCTCCGACCTGTCCCCGTATGCTCCTCGCATGTTCGCGATGAACATCCACCCGGACAAGATCAAGGACGTCATCGGCCCAGGCGGCAAGATCATCAACAAGATCATTGCCGAGACCGGGGTCAAGATTGACATCGAGAACGATGGTCGGATCTTCATTGCAGCAACCGAAGGTGAAGCGGGCAAGAGAGCGATGCGCATCATCGACGACCTGACCCGCGACGTCGAGCCGGGCGAAATCTACCAGGGCAAGGTTCTGAGAATCATGAACTTTGGCGCCTTCGTGGAGATCCTGCCAGGCAAGGAAGGTCTCGTCCATATCTCTCAACTGGCGCCGTGGCGCGTGAATCGGGTCGAGGATGTGGTCAAGGTCGGTGACGAGATTCCGGTTCGCGTGGTGGAAATCGACGGCCAGGGACGCATCAACCTCACTGCAAAGGGGCTCATCCCGGGACTCCAGGCGCCTGAGGGTGCGATGGAGACTGAAGAGCGTGCAGAGCGACCGGACCGCCCCACCCCGATTCGCGGACGTGAGCGCACGGGTCGTGAGCGCGTCGAGCGGAACGAGCGTGAAGTCGTTGCGCCAGCGGTCGAGGAACTTCCTGAGCGCGTCGAGCGTGAGGTGGTCGTCGAGGCCGAGGCGGTAGAGCCTCCTGCTCGCGACCATGGCCGCGTTGACCGCGAGCGTGTCGGGCGTCGCGGGCGTGGCGGGCGCGTCGAGCGGGGGGAGCGCGGGGGTCCGGGTGAG
>JAJXVI010000066.1 GCA_021782195.1 bacterium
GGCTGGGACGATCCCGCCAAGACGCTCGCGGATTTCCTGCTCCAGCCCCGCATCGTCGTCGCGCCGGGCCGCCACCGCGAGCTGCTCGACGCGCTGGCCGAGGCGGCGGTCGACGAGCGGGGGACGCGTCCGCCCTGGCTGGTCGGCGCGCTGGAGAGGCTGCCGCTCCTTTATCCCCTGCTCGGGCTCAAGTGGTGTGTGATCATGCTCAACGCGTTCTGTCAGCCGGCGCCGCTGCTCGTGTCGGGTCGCCGCGCGTGTCCCCCGTCGCCCTCCCAGCCTCTTTCCGCGCCGGAGCCGGCGCGGGAGGCGGAAGCGTCCCGTCGGCGGACGCTGCGCGCGCAGCTTGGGCGGGCGCAGTCGCGGGCAACCGCAGTCCGCCAGGAGCTGGCCGCGGTGCAGCGGACGGGGGGGTGATGGGCGGCGCGCGCGCCTCTTTCAGATCACATCGGCGAAGGTTTTTTCGACGCGCCGAAAGACCAGCATCCCGCTGATGACGGCGACGATGGCCAGGACCACCGACATGGAGACCTCCGTGGTGGGAAACGTCGTGGTGTGCAGCAGGGCCCAGCGAAAGCCGTCGATGCAGCCGACCATCGGGTTGAGCGCGTAGATCAGGCGCCAGTGAAGCGGGAGCAGGTGGTCCGAGTACACGATGGGGGACGCGTTCATCCACAGCTGCACCACGAACGGCAGCGCGTACGTGAAGTCGCGATAGAATACGTTGAGCGCCGTGATCCACAGGGTGAGTCCGACCGCCAGCGTGAGCGCGAGGAGCAGGAAGAGCGGGAGCGTCAGCAGTTGCAGGCTCGGTGTCACGTGAAAGTAGAACATCAGCGGCACCAGCACCACGAGGCTCACCCCGACGTCGACCATGACGGCGCCGGTAGCCGCGACCGGAATCAGCATGCGCGGGAAGTACACTTTCGACACGAGCTGTGAGGAGGCGACCAGGCTGATTCCGCCACGCTGCAGCGACTGTGCGAGGAGATTCCAGACCAGCATCCCCGCGAACACGAACAGCATGTACGGCGCGCCCTCCGACGGCAGGTGCGCCAGGAATCCGAAGATGATGGCCGACACGAGCGACGTGAGCAAAGGCTGCAGGATCACCCACACGATGCCGAGCGCGGTCTGCTTGTAGCGCAGGCGGATATCACGCATGCACAGGATCGTGAACAGGTCGCGATACTGCCACAGCTCCGCGAAGTTGAGCGCGCGCCACCCGCTGCGAGGTTCGATGCGGTAGTGGGGATGCGGGGGGGCGGCCGGCGGCGAGGTCTCCAGGGTGACATGCTCCATTGCAAGGCTTGGCGGACGCGACGCGTCGCGAAGCGCCTGTGTTCGCAGCGCAGGCGCCCGTTTCCTGGCCGTCGGATGGAGTGGGAGGACGTGCAGGGACGCTGCGGGAGCCTGTGTCCGGATTGCCGGAGGAGGCAACGCAGATGCCGCGGCGAGGGACTGGCTGTGCGGGGACGCCGCGCGTGCCCGCGGGATGGCGCGCGCAGGAGGCCGCCAGAGCGAAGGGCGAATGTTGACGGGGATCCTCCGCATCGTTGCGGGACAAGCATCCGCCGCGCCACCGCGGAACAGGCCTGTGAAATGGACGCTTTCTTTTGAGCAACATCGAACTTCCGCGCGTGCCGGACGACCTCCTTGGCGTGGCTGCGCGCAGCTTTCTGAACGACCTGGCGGCGTTGCTGGCCCAGACACGCGCCACGCTGCTCGATGGAACGAGCATTGCGCTTGAACAGGGCCTCGGGCGTGGCATGGCGACCATTCGCCACAGTTGCGAGCGGGGCGGCAAGGCCGTGCTGATCGGCAACGGGGGGAGCGCCGCCATTGCCAGCCACCTCGCCACCGACATGTGGAAGAACGGCAAACTCGAGGCCGTCACGTTCAACGACCCGTCCCTGCTGACGTGTTTGAGCAATGACTGTGGCTACGAGGACGTGTTTGCGATTGCGCTGGACCGCTTTGCGCGCCAGGTCGACACGGTCGTGGCCATCAGCAGCAGCGGGCGGTCCCCGAACATTCTCAACGGGGTCGAGGCGGCCCGTCGAATCGGCTGTCAGGTGGTCACGTTCTCGGGTTTCGACGAAGGAAATCCGCTTCGGACGCTCGGTGACGTGAACCTCTACCTCTCCTCGCACACCTATGGCATCGTGGAGGCAGGCCACCTCGCACTCCTGCACGCCATGCTCGACGCGCACATGGGCTATCCGCTGCTGGGTTCCGATCACTATCGGCAGACGGCCACTCCTTCCGGGCTCGACACGGAGTAGCGCGTCGCGTCAAGCCCGGGTGCTGCCAACGCGCTGCGGATGGCGTGGACGTCGGCCCGCGACGGGCAAATCCGCTCCGCGCGCGCGAGCCGTCCCGCTCGCTTGACTGCGATCACGGGCCGGGCGCTGCGAGCGCGGATCGTCTGCGGCTCAGGCTTTCGCGCCCAGCGCCGCGTGCCAGCTCCGCGTCGCTTCCTCGATGGACGCCACGTCCCACAGGGGGGCCTCCCGCCAGTCGTCGAGGCGTGCGAGCATGCGCGCCACTCCGTCCTCGAACGAGACGGACGGTTCCCACCCGAGCTGCGCACGAATCTTCGTGATGTCGGCCCAGGTTGCGTCGGGTTCGCCCGGCCGCTTCGGGACGTGCACCGTCTCCCCTCCGAGCAGTTCCACCAGGTGGTTCACGGTCTGCGGGTTTCCCGCGCCCAGGTTGTACACCTCGCCCTGCCGTTCGCTCGTGGCGGCCAGGTAGAAGGCGCGCGCCACGTCGGTGACGTACACGAAATCACGTCGCTGCGTGCCGTCGCCGACCACCGTGTACGGCTGGCCCGCCAGTTTCTGTCGCAGGAACACCCCGAACACGGCCCCGTACGCGCCCGTGGTGCGTGAACGGATGCCATAGGCGTTGAAAATGCGCACCGATGCGACCGGCAGTCGATAGACCTGCGCCCAGTGCAGCACGGCTTCCTCGCCGCAGTACTTGCTCAGTGCGTACGGGTAGCGAGGGGAGATGGGCGCGGTTTCGGTGGTGGGGAGTTCGGTGGCGAGTCCGTAACACGAGGACGACGCGGCGTACACGAACTTCTTGACGCCCGCAGCGCGCGCGCCTTCGAGGGCGTGCACCGTCCCCTGCACGTTGGCCGACATGTAATCCAGGGGGTGGTCGATGGACGGCACGATGTCGCCAATGCCCGCAAAATGAAACACGTAGCGCGCGCCCGGCCACACCTCGTCGTTCGGCGCCACGTCGCGAATGTCACGCTTCTCGAACCGCAGACGGGGATTGGCGTGGTGGTGCGCGAGGTTGCGGAGATGTCCGCCCACGAGGTTGTCGATCACGCGCACCTCAAACCCTTCTTCGAGGAGAAGGTCCACCATGTGGCTGCCGATGAAGCCCGCGCCTCCGGTTACGACCGCAATTCGTTGCTCGCTCATGTTGTGTCTCCTGCTTTCGTCGTGGTGTGGCGGGAGGGCGCAGCGGGGTGCTGCGGGTTTCCCGCGATGGACCGGAATTGTCGGGGGGACGGGGACGGCATCGCGTTGCAGTCTCGCTTCAGTCTTGCTTCAGTCTTGCGTTGGCGGTGTGTGGAAGGGGTCGCTCGTAGTCTCGCGGCGGACGATGTCCGCGTACGAGACCAGACCGGCGGAGAGCGGCGTGAAGCGGAACTCGGGGAGGTGCGTCCGCAGAAGCGCGTTGTCGAATACGAGGTCGAACGCACGTGCCTCGTCGGCGGGGACGTGCCGGATCGGCGCATCGCGGCCGACCGCAGCGAGCGTCATCTCCGCCAGGGCTCGAACCGTGACACTCTGACCGCACGCCACGTTCACCGTGTCGTCGAGCGCGAGCGGGAGCAGTTCGCACACCAGACGGGCGAGGTCGTCGACGAAGACGAGGTCGCGCAGGGTTCTCCCGTCGCCACTGACGCGGATCTCTCCCTCCGCGGCCAGCGTGTCGAGCATGCGTCGCACCACGCTGCGGTCGTGGGAGGCGTGTCCGTACACGCCAGGGACGCGCACCACGGTAACGGGGCACGGCACGTCGCCCGGCTGTCGCAGCATCCACTCGCCGTTGTATTTCGCCAGGCCGTACCACGAGTCGGGCGCGATGCGGGTGCGTTCGGTGATGGGGAGCGGCACGTCGCGTCCGTACACGTCCGCGGAACTGAAGTAGATGAGTGATCGCAGGTCTCGGGCGTGGCGGAGTCCGTCGACGAGATTCTCGCTCATCGAGAGGTTGCGGTGGAAGCTGGCACGGTCGTTTGCGACCCACTTGTTCGTCACCGCCGCCACGACCACGCGCAGCGGTTGCGCGCACGCGGCGAACGTCCGCGCGACGGCGTCCGCGTCGAGCAGATCGCAGTCGCGGGAGCCGATCGCGGAGACGTCCACGCCGCGCGAGCGTGCGTGCGCCACGACCCGTCCCCCGATGTAGCCGGTTGCTCCGAAGACGAGCCAGCGCTCGGGGGGAGTCGCGCGATCCTCGCGAGGGGACGGCGCGCGGGAAGGGGACGGCGCGCGGGAAGGGGACGGTGCGCGGGAAGCGTCGTCGGGGGCGGGGCGCGTGTTCACCGGGCGAACGTCATCAGGTGATTCTGTTTCACGCGGCGTAGCAGTCGATAGCCGTGCTCGCGCAACAGTTGGACGGGATCGGCGTGGGCGCTCTGGTGGGAAGCTCCGAACGACTCGATGACCAGGGCGCGGGGCCACAATGTGCGCGGGGCGTTGGCGAGGAACGGCTTGAGCACGCGATACTCAAACCCTTCAATGTCGCACTTCATGGCGTCGATCTGTTGGATGCCCTCCTCCTCGAGAATCGTCTGGAGCGGGAGGCAGGGCAGATACACGCCGCGGGCCTCGGCCTCGTGATGGAAGCTTGACCCGCCGCGGTTGCCCGAGGTGTTCACGGCGAAGCGGAGCGTTTCATCGCGGTCAGAGACGCCGATGCAGCGCGCGCGAACCTGATGCAGAGCGTTCGAGGTGCAGTTTGTCGCGAGTGTGCGGTGCGTGTCGGGGTCGGCTTCGATCGCGACGACGCGACCTGCCGGACCCACCTGGCGGGCCGCAACCAGGGAGTAGAGGCCGATATTCGCGCCAACGTCGACGAATGTGCCCCCCTTCGGCAGGTGAGCTTTCAAGAAAGCGAGTTCGTGGCAGTCGTAGAGTTGAGGGTGGAAAAGAAGATTGCCGTCGACGTCCTCGCCCGGGTCCAGGTCGAGTTCGAAGTCGAAGCCTGCCACGCGCAGCCGGCTGTGGACCGGTTGGCGCGCACGACGGTTGTACAGGCGGCGCAGGCGACAACTGAGCACTCCGGCGCCGCGGATCGGGGGAAGGCGCCGCGTCACGGCGAGCATGAGGCGTAATTCGAGGTCGGGTTGTCGCGCTGGCGTGGTGTTCACCGGTTCGGGTCGCGCGCGAAGGTGGAGTGAGACATGGCCGATTCGTTCGCGCGCCATGCCGGGTCATCCTGCGATTCTCAAGTTTATCCTGCGGGCGCTTGTCGGCGCGTGTGGCGGCGCGCCAATGTTTACAAGTCGTCAATGGTTTATCGCGATTTCGGGGTGTACTGCGTGTACTGCGATGGGGAGGCAAGCAATCATGCCGTGAGGAACAGTCAAGAAATAGGTCCTTTGGACGTCTCATGATCGGCCGCACGACCCTGGGTGATGGGGGTGGGGATCCTGTATCGTTTGAGTGTCGTGCCGAGGCGACCGGGCGTCGTGGGGGTCAGGCTGGCGGTTTCGCCGGCCCGGTGTAATGTCGACTCCGTTTGCGTGTCTGTTGAATTATCGCCTACCTCGGGACGGCCGTTGCGTGGCAACGTGTTGTTACAAAACTACATGGGAGCGAAATTGTTCATGCGTTTGTGGCTCATATCTATCGTTCTTATTGCTTTCACACTCGCCGGTTGCGGCGGCGGTGGAGGAGGAACTGTCTCGTCCGGAAGTGGCCTTACGTCAGGAGGGTCTTCGACGACAGTTTCTGCGACCACTACGACGACGACATCCACCGCAGGGGTGACCGGAACCGTGGCGAAGGGCGCCCCTCTGGCCGGGGCAACCGTGACCCTGATTGACAGTCTGGGTCACACAGTGACCACCACGACTGCCGCTGACGGCACCTATACGCTCAATGTCTCAGGCCTGACCCCGCCCTACCTGATCCAGGCGACGCTGGGCAGTCAGACAATGTACAGCATTTCATTTGGGAATGGGAATGCCAATGTGACGCCCGTTTCCGACGTCATTCTCGCTGCGTACTTCCAGTCGATTGGTACAACGGCGTCTGCAGCATTTGGCAATCCCGGCGGGGTGACACTTCCGACGCCGGCGAGTTTTGAGTTGATCTGGCAGTCGATTCTGACGGCGATCCAGAATCTGTTGACCCAGAACGGGGTCAGCCAGTCGTTCAATCCGATCACGACGTCGTTCCCTGCCGACCACACGGGCTTTGACGCCGTGCTCGACTCGACCAGCGAAGGTGGAAACAGTTCCCTGACGACGGTCAGCGGTACCGTTACAACCACCATCTCGTTGGCTGGCAGCGGAGACAGCGTGACGACCGATGTGCACAGCCACGACAGCCACACGGGAGCAGACAGTTACGACAGTTCGAGCACCAACGTGAGCGGTTCGGCAGCGCTGCAGTCGGCAATCGCCTCGGCCAATACCCTTCTGGCCAGCCTTACGACCATCATCAACGCAAAGGGCGCTGCGCTGCAGGCCACCGACATTGCGTCGCTTATCGCTTCCGGCTTCATGGAGGACGGCCAGGGCGCTTCCGCATACGCAACCACGCTTGCCCAGCAGTACGCGGGCGTGAGCGTGACTTCAATGGTCGTGGGCAGTGTGGTCTCGTTTACACCAGGTAGCATGGTGGCGATTGTGACTGTAACAACCGCAAACTCCACGCAACCCGTCGAAATGACCTTCCAGAAAACGGAGAATGGGACGTGGCTTCTTTCCGGTAATCATCAGTCGGTGCCCACCTTCCACCTCATCTCCTATGAGAACGCACGCGACATTACGAACTCGGGCGACTCCGGGTACCGTGCGGACGTCGCTGTCGACCTCCGCGCTCCCCAGGGCCAGGTCACCGGAGTGACGGTCACAGATCCGACGACCACCTTCTTCCCCACGCCCAACACCGTTGTACCGAAACTGCCGCAGATTGACGTGACCAACCCGATGATCTTTGCGGATCGCTTTGAACTCAATGCGACGGCTGCAGCATTCCCGGCACTTGGGACGCTGTTTTCACTTGGCGTCACGCCTGCAACCGGCACCCCGGTGACGGTCGACCAGCCGGTCGGCAACACGACCACAGATACAATTGGTTCCTACAACCTGACTGTCGCAGGTGGCACGGTGACCCACTCCCTCTCCAGCATCGTGGGCAAGACCGTCACCGCGACCTGGACGCTCCCCACCACCTTCGAGGTGGACCGGGTGAAGTTCGGCGTGACGCTGCAGACCGCCAACCTCATCGAGGATCGTTTCCCCGAGACCAGCGACGCTGCAACCTCGGGCTCGATTGCGATCCCTGCGACCATCACCAACCCCTCAACCAACACGAGCGAGGCTGTGACCGGCGCGACCGTGACCGTGGAAGCGCTGGGCTCCCACGGCGAAGACGTCGTGATTCGCGACCTCTGGCAGTAACGCTGTTGTGCGGGGGACGCAAGGTGCGGTGTGCACCTCCTCCCCTCGCGGACCCCGGGTGTGAGGAAGCGCCGCGCAGGGCATCGAGTCCTGGCGGCGCTTTCTCTGTTTTCTCGGGGGGACGGTCTACGTTGGCCGCCCCCTGCTTGCGCCTCCCACCATTGCCCGCGATTCCGTCCGCGTCCGCAGTCGCTGGCGGGGTACGCTTCTAGCCACGGCCGATTGCGGCGTGTGCGGTGAGGCCAGGTTCCGCGGGTTGTTCTGACGGGGCGTCTGTCACGGGCTGGGGGACGTGTGCCTCGCGCTGGGCCTCTTCCAGCGATACGGCCACGAGGCGCGAGACCCCGGGCTCACTGGCGGTTACCCCATAAAGGACTCGCGCAAATTCCATTGTTTTTCGATTGTGGGTGATGGTGATGAACTGCGTGTGGGCGGAGAATTCCTCGAACTTGCGCGCCACGCGTTCGACGTTGCCCTCATCGAGCGGCGCGTCGAGTTCATCGAGCACCACGAACGGTGAAGGCCGAGCCTTCAACAGCGCCAGCAGAAATGCGATCGCAGTCAGCGCTTTTTCACCGCTCGACAGGAGAGAAAGGTTCTGCAGGCGCTTGCCCGGAGGTTGCGCAACAATGTCGATGCCGGTTCCGAGCAGATCGTCTGGCTGGGTAAGAACCAGGTCTGCCTGTCCGCCGTTGAACAGTTCCGTGAACAGCTCCGCGAACGAGACGCGCACCTTCTTGAAGGATTCAGAAAACTGGCGCGTGGAGGCCTGATCCATCTCGGTCATGACCTCGCGGAGCGACGTGGAGGCAGCCTCAAGATCGGCGATCTGCGTGCTCATCGAGTCGTGACGCTCCTTGAGCCGATCGTAATCTTCCTGGGCACCCAGGTTGACCGCGCCGAACATCTTCAACGAGTTACGCAGACGCGAGATCTCAGCCGGTGCGCTTGTGAGGTCAATCAGGCTCTCGGTGGCCGCGCGAAGTTCCTGAGAGGTCGCTTCGAGCTCATCGAGACGCTGCCGGTGGTCCTCATAGGAGGCCTGCAGGTGCGCGTGCTGCACTTCGTAACCGTGCAGTTCGGTGCGGTCCGCCTCGTGCTCCGCGCTTACTTCAGCAAGTTCGCGTTCCATCCGCTCAAGCGCCTGGCCGACTTCGAATCGTCGCTTCTGAAGTTCCTCTGCTCGTGCGGCCAGATCGCCTTCCGCG
>JAJXVI010000067.1 GCA_021782195.1 bacterium
ACGGCCGCGCCGCGTGCTCGGCCCCAGCGTCCCCGCGGATCTGCGCTTGCCCGCGGACGTGCGCAACGTGCGGACGTGCATGCCCGGCGTGCTGGCGCTGGAGGCTCCTGCGCCCAGAAGCGGGGACGTCGCCGCGATCTGCAGCGCGATCGGCGAACTTCCGGAGCATCCGCTGCTCGTTGTGGTGGATGACGCGGATTTTGTGGCGCGTTCCATCGACAACTTCTTGTGGACCACCTTCACGCGCTCAAACCCGGCTTCCGACCTTCACGGGGTTGGCGCTTTCTTCCACGACAAACACTGGGGTTGCTCGGGTCCCCTGGTGATCGATGCGCGCGCGAAACCACACCACGCGCCGGCGCTCGAAGAGGACCCGACAGTGTGCAGGAGGATCGAGGAGCTTGCGGCGCGGGGACGTCCGCTACACGGATTGTTCTGAGGCGGCCCGCCCGAGAAGGAGAGAGCGGCCAGGTGCACCGAGCGCAGGCCGAACGCGTGGCGCGTGCGTCGAGCACGGCGAGCGCAGGCCGAATGCGCGGCGTCAAGCGTCGAGCACGGCGAGCGCAGGCCGAATGCGCGGCGTCAAGCGTTCGGTCAGGGGTTCGGGCCGCCGCCCGGTCGAGGACTTGCGCCCCCGCCAGGAGGTGCAGGCACCGACACCGGCGGCGGCGCGGGCACGGGCACGGGAGCCCCTCCTCCGGAGGGGGTAGGGTCAGGGGTTGGAGAAGGCGGAGGGGGATCCGGGGGTGGAACCGGCAGCCCGCGGTCGCGAAAATACTTGACCATGTGATATCCGTATGCGCCAACGTCGCCCATCAGGCCGACCGCAGTCATGCCGAGCGCCACCGAAGGACCGACCACCGGAGCGATCATGCCGATTGCGCCACCAAGCCCCACGACGTCTGTTGCCAGGTGCAGGCTGTCGACCGCCTTGTCAAGTCGCGTGCCTTCGTGTGCTTTCCAGGTGTCAATCGTCTTCTTGAGATCAAGCGCCAGGGAGACCACGCGAATCATGGGCAGGAAGCCCTTGGCGGCAATTGCGGTCAGGTTGCCAGGCATGCCGGCAAAAACCTGGGTCTGTACGGCCAGTGCCGCTTCCTTGAAGGCGAAAGACGGGTCTTGTGCGACAATGTTCGAGATTCCCGCGGCCGCCGAATGGAACAGGTCTTTCGCGGCATTCCCGATGGCGTCGAAGCGGTCGGTTCCCTGGCGGTGAATCTGCAACAGGGTCTCACCGCGACCGTCGTGGATGGTCACGGTCTCGCCGGGGTTGAGGCCACTGTTGAGAATTCCCTTGACCGTGGCGGAATTCAACAGCGAGTCGGCCTCTGAGCCGCCCGAGGGAAAGGTAATCTCGGAGTTTCGCCCCTGGGCGGGCTGATGGACGTTGAGTCCCGGTGTGACCCTGATCGAATTCACGGTTTCCTCCGCAAGGGATTTTCCTGGCAGTTTGAGCATAGCACGATGGCGACGCCGGGTTGTTGCCGAATTGTGAAACGATTCCGCCCCACCCGTCCCGTCCGCGTTCATTGCAAGGCGACAGTGCGCGCGATGTCGCTTCCAGGGAAGTGTGATGATTCCAGATTTCCGGAGACGAGCGTGAAAGTGTGTCATCGCAATCGATATCTGCCGTGTGTCGACGAAAACGCAATTTGCCACGATGCGTCGACATTCTCTCGCGAATCGGCACCTTCCGATCGTGCTTCCGATATTCTTCCGATCGCCCGGACAAAAAGGGGCCATTCCAGGCTCATCGGATTCAAGTCGCTCGTCCCCCCACGGAAGCGAAAAAGCCCGCTTTCGCAGGCTTTCCGTGGTGGGCAGGGAAGGATTCGAACCTTCGTAGCGCGTAGCGCGACAGATTTACAGTCTGTTGCCTTTAACCTCTCGGCCACCTACCCGCATATGCAGTTGTCGCGAGCGATACGCACCCGATGCACTGCATCCACGGCGGCTCGCCCTGCCCCACAGGTGATGCGGGGCAGGGTTATTATAGTGACAGGCAGTCTACCTGTCAAGCACCCGGGCCCACCAGACGAGAGAGAATTGCATACGACATTGCGGCGAACAGGGCCGAGGCCGGCAATGTAAGAATCCAGGCCGTGATGATGTTGCCTGCAACACCCCAACGAACCGCGGAGAGGCGTCGCGTAGCGCCCACGCCCATGATCGAAGCGGAAATGCAGTGCGTCGTGCTCACCGGCATCTTGAGAAACGCCGCTGTCTGCAGCACTATTGAGGCCGAAGTCTCCGCCGCAAAACCGTGAATCGGCTGCAAGCGCAGAATCTTGGAGCCCATCGTGCGGATGATGCGCCATCCGCCCGCCGCGGTTCCCAACGCCATGGCGATTGCGCACACGCACTTCACCCACAGCGGCACAGCCCCGTGAACCGGCAACATCCACAGCCAGGGCCAGACCTTCGCCGCGACAGGCAGAGAGAGCGCCAGCGTGATGATGCCCATCGACTTCTGGGCATCGCTGGTTCCGTGACTGTACGCCATCAGCGCGGAAGACACCAGTTGCATCGTGCGAAACTGCTTGTTCACGCGGTCCGGAGCGCTGCGCCGAAACAGCCACATGAGCGCGAGCATCAATAGAAAGCCGAGGCCGAACCCCAGCAGGGGGGACCCGACGGTAGGAATGAGAACCTTGTCAGTCAGGGTGCGCCAGTTGAGCACACCAAAAGTTGCATTATGCAAAACAGCGGCCCCGATAAGGCCGCCGATGAGTGCGTGCGACGAACTACTAGGTATTCCGAAGTACCAGGTGATGATGTTCCAGATGATGGCACCGAAGACCGCAGAGACGACGACCACCAGCGTTACGTGGTGTTCATCGACGATGCCACTTGAAATGGTCTGCGCCACACCCGTGCTCTGGAGCGCACCGAGAAAGTTCAAGATGGCCGACATGATGATCGCCTGAAAAGGACTGAGCACTCTTGTCGACACCACTGTGGCAATCGCATTGGCGGAGTCATGAAAGCCGTTGCTGTAGTCAAAAACCAGTGAAAACAGCAGGACTGCCATCAGTGTCCAGAATGCGGTAATGATAAAGCTCACCTCATCAAGTTGACTCTGATCGAAACCGCACGATTCCTTCGCTCGTGCATTTGCACAACCGCCACGCGGCTGTGCCGCGTCGATCCACCCCTTGGGGGGGCAACTCGCGCGCCTGCTTATACGCAGAGGACCCTCCTCCTGCCTGCCGCGCACGCAAATTCAGAAAATACGCGTCGGAGCACGCCCCAGCCCGAGCCCACTGCCCAGCCAACAGCCCAGCCAACAGCCCAGCCCACTGCCCAACCAAAAGCCGAGCCCCCCAGCAAGGCAGGGTTCGTTAGCAGCCTTGCTGGAATGAGGCCCCGCCCACTGCCCAGCCCACTGTCCCCGGCCTGCCCGTGGGCTACCCCCTGAACGAGTCTGAAACGTTTCTGCGCAAGAACTCCTCCGGCAGCTCCGGAGCGTCAGGCAGGTTGCGTAGCGTCAGCTTTCGCTGATAGCGCGCAGACCACGTGCGTACCAGGAGGGTCGCGGTCCACGTTCCCAGGTACAACGTGACGAGTCCGGCGTACGGCTGGGCGAATGCAATCGCAGCGCTCGCGAGACAGACACCGTCAATCAGCAGGCTTGACGCGAAATTCACGTAGACGGGAAGGTGCAGGACATCAGATTCGTGCTGGCGCACCTGCAGGTTCATCACTGAAATCGCACCGATGGCACCGACCAGCGTCGATGCCGACAGGGAACCTCCGAACTCGTGCCCGGGCAGCAGAACGAACGAGACCGCGATGGCGGCGAGAAAGCGCAACGCAAGCATCGGCAGGTCGAACGCAGTCACGGCCCGTGGCGACTTCTCCAGCATCAGCTCGAGACCGCAGAGCACCGTCAATGCCAGGAGCGTGCTATCGGCGCTCAGCAGGTCACGCGCCAGCGGATTCACCCCATGCCATGCGATCATGCCACCGCGCAATGCGGCACACATGTAGCAGAGAGGAAGAAAGGATCGCAGGCCGCAGGCACCCGCCACGGCCAGGGCCATCGCCAGGGTATGAATCGGAATCGACACACATCCTCCGCAAAGGCGCCGGCTTCACACCACTCCACGCAACCGTCAGACGAACGGTGGTTTGCGTCATCTGCAGTTGTTCACAACGCCAGCCTGCGCATGAGATTGAGATTCGACTTCACCACACGCCCCCCTGCGAAACCGGCAGAGCACTCGCAACGTCAGCCGACCGGCTTCGTGCAAGCCGCGGGTCAACTCAGGAAGTCACTGTACGCGTTGGGTCGGGCATCTCATCTGCGAACAATCCGTCACCAGCGGTGCGTGTCAGCAGTCCGCGCAACCCCACCGCCTCGTGGGCGCTCCCCTTCCTGAGGCACACAAAGCGTGAACCAGACCAGAGAACACAGCGCCGCCGCGGAGAGCGCGCCTGTCTAACCCCAGCGCGCCTGTCTAACCCCAGCGCGCCTGTCTAACCCCAGCGCTCCTGTCTAACCCCAGCGCTCCTGTCTAACCCCAGCGCTCCTGTCTAACCCCAGCGCTCCTGTCTAACCCCAGCGCTCCTGTCTAACCCCAGCGCGCCTGTCTAACCCCAGCGCGCCTGCTCGACTGGTCCGAGCGACTTGAAGGTCTGCGGGTCCTGACAGCGCGAAACCGCTGTGTCGTACGACACGAGCCCGCTTTCATACAACCCCCGAATGCAACGGTCCATGAGAATCATTCCATCTTCGCGCCCCGTCGAGATGACGTTGGGAATCTGCTGCATCTTGCCCTCACGAATCAACGCCCGTATCGCGGGCGTCGCCATCATGACCTCGCAGGCAAGTACGCGTCCCCGTTCAGCCACCAGCGGGAGCAGCTGCTGACAGATCACACCCTGCAGTGAACTCGCAAGTTGCATGCGCACCTGCCCCTGCTGATGCGCGGGGAAGACATCGATGATACGGTCGATGGTCTGCGCCGCACTCTGCGTATGGAGCGTGCTGACCACGAGATGGCCCGTTTCCGCAGCGGTAAGCGCGGTCGAGATGGTATCGAGGTCTCGCATCTCACCGATGCAGATGACGTTCGGGTCCTGACGGAGCGCGGACGTAAGCGCATTGCGGAAAGAGTGGGTATCGCAGTCGACCTCACGCTGGATGATCACGCTGCGACGATGCTGGTGGACGTACTCGATCGGATCTTCGATGGTGATGATGCGCACGCGTCGGTCGGAGTTGATGATGTCAATGAGCGCATTCATGGTCGTCGTCTTGCCCACTCCCGTCGGCCCGGTGATAAGAACAAGGCCGCTGGGAACTTTTGCAAGTCGTTCGAGGACCTGTGGAAGGTTGAGCTCGTGCGCGGTCTTCAATCGCAACGGTACGATTCGGAACGACCCCTCGAGCGCGCCGCGAGAAAAATACAGGCTGGTGCGAAACCGCCCGAGATCCGGCAGTTGAAAGGAAAAGTCAAGCTCCAGTTCACGTTCGAGTCGCTCGCGCTGCGCGTCATTGAGCAGCGCCGAAATCATCTCTCCAGTCGCTTCAGGCGTCAAAGCTTCGCCTTCAAGAAACTGGATGTCGCCATCCACCCGCACGCTCGGGGGAATCCCGGCGACCACGTGAAGGTCGGAGGCATCCATTTGAAGTGCTCGCGCCAACAACTGCTCAATGGAAATCATGAAAGCTCCTTCTGGTTTCTCCGCATCAGCGCGGGATACGCACACCCGAGGGTTCCAACGCCCGTTGAAGGCGATTCACCCGAGGACAGGGCTCGCCGAGGGTCTCCGCGACGCGCTCGCCCGCTTCCGACGCCCGATGAAGTCGGTTCACCACGCGCCTCGATCCGACGCCCTGACCAGCACGCAATCCTGAACAGCAGCCACCGCAATGGGGCGTGAACGCCACGAAAGCGAGCGAGTACCCGGCAGACCCACGGAGCCGTCGCGTCATACAGGTCGGCGGCCGCGCGCCCCACGGAGTAGCACATCCAGACTTCGTCGCGCCACCCGCGAAGGGCTGACACCACCGGGTGCTCGGGCGACTCGAAAACCATCGTGGCAATCCAGCAGGGACGAACCGGCCTGGCCGTCTGCCCGAGCTTACGCTTGAGCGCCTCAGCCTCCGCATTGTCAGGATTGAGCTTGATCGCCTGTGCCAGTGCTTCCTGCGCACGGCTACCAAGGTTCAGGGCAAGCGCGGCGCGAGCTGTGAGGACCCACAGGTGTGGTCTGTCAGGCCGCTGCTCCAACGCTCTGTTGAAGACTTTGAGGGCCTGGGCGGGCTCGTTTGAGGCCAGGAGTTCGATTCCAATACGCTGCAGCCAGTCTGCATCGTTCGCGACCAGTTTCAAGACGCGCTCAAAGGTGGCGGCCGCGGTCTCTCGGTTGCCGGCTGCAAGCACGCAAACCGCCCGATCCACCAGGATTTCGGGACGTTCCGCAACACCGTCTCCCCCCTGCGCCATCACCTGATCAGAAAGCTGGAGGGCCTGGGCTGCCTGGCCGGCACGCGCCATCAACCACGCTGCGGCACTGGCCATCAGTAACGAGGAAGGGAGCTTCGCCAGGCCCTTGTTCCCCCACGTCGCGGCCTGCTCCATCTGTCCGAGCGCCACAAGACAGCGAACCTGGCCGACCCACGCCTCCTCGACGTCCGCCCGGTAGCCGATCGCCGCGGAAAAATCACGCAACGCCGGCTCGTACTCCCCGTCCAGGAATTCGCGTCGCGCCTGCTCGACGTGCCAGCGGTCGTCCTTGCCCGTGTCGGCGGCACGACCGGCCGGCGCCCAGGCCGGAACATGCCGAGCAGCGTCGGAGGAACCGTCGTCATCGCCAAATTCCAGCCACTTGAAACGGTCAGCAGTCATCCGTATGCAGGCGCCACGCGGTTGCCGGTCGGAAACGCCTCATCGCCCGGCTGCGGATTCTCGGGAATCTCGACCACTGTGGCCGGACGCGTACGACTGCGTGCCCAGTGGCGCAGCTCCGTCAACTCTTCATGCATGGTGCGAGAAAGTGGTACAGACTGCGTCACGGAACGTTCCAGGTCGGCCTCCTGCAGATCGTGCCGCGCGTCAAATGAGTCGTAGAGCGCCGACACCACTGCCTGCTCGATCTCGGACCCGCTGAAACCGTCCGCCAGGGCGGCCAACCTCGCAAGGTCAAAATGCTGCGGGTCCCGATTCCGACGCCGCAGGTGAATATCAAAGATCTCGGCTCGTTCCTGCGCGCCGGGCAGATCAACAAAGAAGATCTCGTCAAAGCGCCCTTTGCGCAACAGTTCGGGAGGGAGCGAACGAATATTGTTGGCCGTCGCCACCACGAAGACTGGAGCGGTCTTCTCCTGCAGCCACGTCAGAAACGTGCCGAAGATTCGGGAGGTCGTGCCGGCATCGACCTCGCCACTCCCCGTCCCCCCGGCAAACGCCTTCTCGATCTCGTCAATCCACAGCAGCGACGGCGCCAGCGATTCCGCCGTGGACATGGCCTTTCGCGCGTTCTCTTCCGAGGAGCCGATGAACGAACTGAAGATCCTGCCCACGTCGAGGCGCAACAGGGGCAAGCGCCAGACCAGGCTGATGGCACGCGCCGCCAGGCTCTTGCCGCATCCCTGAACGCCGAGCAACAGCACGCCGCGCGGAGGTGGCAGGCCAAACCGTCGGGCTTCGTCGCTGAAAGCCACCGAACGCTTGCGCACCCAGTCCTTGAGATTCTGCATCCCCCCCACGTCGTCAAGATGGTCCTGGGCGTCGTGATACTCGAGAATGCCGCTCTTCTGGATGACCTGCTTCTTTTCGTTGAGAATGCAGGCAACTTCACTGTCGGTCAGGCGTTCGTGCTCGACAAGGGTTCTGGCAAAAGCGTTCTCTGCTTCCTTGAGGGTGAGGCCGAGGGCGGCCTGCAACAGCTTCTCTCTCACTGCCCCCGACAGGTCGATGTGAAGGCGACCCTGCGTCGACACCTCACTCACGATTGTATCCAGCATCTGTCCCAGTTCCTCGAGGGTCGGAAGCCCGAAATCGACCACGGTGATGTCCTTCTCCAGGTCCGGGGGGATGGAACGCGATGGAGAGCAAAGGATCAGCGTCTTTGGGGACGACTTCAGGTACGCGGCGAGATCGCGCAGTTTGCGGACCACCACCGGGTCGCTCAGGAAAGGATGCAGGTCCTTGAACAGATACAGCGCCGGTTCCACCTGCTTGACTATCTCATCAAGCGCCGCCAGGACCTCCGCAACGTTCCCCTGCTGGGCCGGTGGCGTGCGCCGCAGACCTGGCGGTTCAGTCGCCTCGTGGAACCCGCGCGTCACCGACCAGCACACGAAGCGTTTTCTCCGCTCGGCGGAAATGCGCGTCAATGCAGCCTCGACACGCTCCTCCTCCCACGAGACGACCCACAGAATCGGGTAGCGCGACCGGATGAGCACGGCAAGTTCGGTTCGCACGTCACGCGGGTGCAACACGGTCGTCCGATCGGCGGAAGGCAAGGAAGACTCCTTTCAGGCACTCGACGGTGCGGCGACCATCGACGCGAGGGCGTGCGGCACGAGGCACCTCGTGCGTGGCGCTGGACAGAAGGGGTCCGCGCGCAGCAGCACAAAAACGAAGCATGATTCGCCGCCTGCAGGCGCCACCCTCCCGCTTCGTGCGACACACCCGGGGACGCCGCGGGAGCGGAGGGGACGCCGCGGGAGCGGAGGGACGCCGCGGGAGCGGAGGGGCCGCCGCGGGAGCGGAGGGGACGCCGCAGGAGCGGAGGGACGCCGCGGGAGCGGAGGGGACGCCGCGGGAGCGGGGGGACGCCGCGGGAGCGGGGGGACGCCGCGGGAGCGGAGGGGACGCCGCGGGAGCGGAGGGGACGCCGCGGGAGCGGAGG
>JAJXVI010000068.1:0-4034 GCA_021782195.1 bacterium
GCCTGGCAAGACGATGGCGCGACGCATGCTCCCATCTTGCGTGTTCAAGACCCGAACGGTGGCCGCGCCATGTGGCACAGCCGCCGCCAGATACATCTGTCCGTCGACCACGGTCGTCCCGAGAAAGAAGCCGGCCGAACGTCCGAGAACGGGTGGTTGAAGCGACCAGCGCACGACGCCGCGCGACACGTCATACCACGAAACCGCGCCCGTCCCGAGATCCCTCACCCACATGCCTGCGGGATCCAGCGACACGAGACTGGTTCTGCCTGCAAACGAGGTCGACCAGTCAAGATGGCCGTCGGTCACGCGCAGGCCATACACGTGCAGATCGGGTGCGGCGGAGGCGGTCCCGGAAACGGTTCCGGGTGCGGCCCGGGTCGACGGCGAACGGGTCTCGACAAGAACCGTACCACGCACAATGGTGGGAGACACGCTGCACGTCCCCTGCAGCCCGTTCAGGCGCCAGCATACGCGACCGCTCTCGAGATTCAGGGACGCCACGTCGCATTTCGCGGTCTGCCCTTTCGCGGGCTCGGCCGCCGGGGGGGAATCGGGGCCAGACCCGGACGCCGTGACTGGGGACCCGGTGTGATTGGAGAAGACGACATCGACCCTCGGCCCGTCGACGGTGAATTCGTGCACGACGCCCGGCACCGCAAAAGTGCAGGCGCCCGTCTGCACATCGAGCGCCAGAAAACTCCCCGGCCTGGCGTTCGGGAGCGCGCCCGCGTCGCCCTTCGACGCGCATCCCAGAAGAAGACGTTTCCCCACCAGGAGGGGGTGGCCCGTCAAATGGCCCGGTCGCGCGTAGCGCCAGATGACGCGACCGTTCGACGCATCGATGGAATCGACCTCAAGCGTGGTGTCGCGGTGGCTGTCGGGAAGGGCCGCGACTTCGACCCCGAGGCAGCGCACCACAATCACCCGATCCCCATCAAGGGCGAGCCAGCCTGAAGAAACCGCTTCCATGCTCCGTGACCAGCGCACGGCGCCGGTCACCGCGTCAACCGCACAGAGTCTGTCACTGCCGGTACCCACGACCACGACGCCGAGCTTCGGATCCATGAGCATGCGCGACCACGCACGCGCGCAAACACGAGTCGCACCCGGGGCCACGAAGGTAAGGCACATGACGGCCACAACGAGCAACCTGGAACTGTGACGCAAGCAACGCCTCCACCCATAGGATAGCCCCCGCAGCAAACTTCCAGTGCGCAACGGGCACAGACGAGGTACGGCTCACACGTGACGCGCGGGAAGGATCCGGAACGTGTCGTTCGAGCGAGGACAGGGCACGGTCGGGGTGATCATGGCGCGCCAGTCCACTTGAGAGAAGTTCATATTCTTGTGAGAAACCGGATCTCCTTCGTAAGACACACCTTAAGACGCACCTGGCCCGCCCCACGACGCGCCCCGGCAGGCAAAGCCACCACGCAGAGCGAATCAGGAGGGGCTGCCGTTTCAGAATTCAACCACTCCCTTGCCCCCGACGCACGACGCATCCCGCAACCTGCAACCGACGGTTCATCGGCCAGCATCCGAGACATTGCCTGCGACGCGGCGCGACGTCGCCGACCTGGTACGGTCCCACAGATTTCGGCTCACAACGAGGAGCACCCTTGACGCCCAACACCGCCCTCCTCCAGGAACTGAACGGTCATCTCGAAACCGTTGTCGACATTGGAGCCTCTGACCTTCACCTCTCCTCCGACTGCGTTCCCCTCGCGCGACTCCACGGTGGTCTGCTCCGGCTGGCCGACCGTACGCTCAGCGCAGAAGACGTCGCGGCGTTTGCCCGCGCCCTGCTCGAGGAAAAAGACTGGAACACCCTGGCCGAACGCAAGAACATCGACTTCGCGTATGAAACGCTCATTCGCGCACGTCCTCATCGGTTTCGTTGCAACGTCTACGTCCAGGCGCTTGGCCTGTCTATCGTCATGCGGATGATTCCAACGGAGATTCAAACGCCCGAGGAATGCGGTCTGCCCCCGTCAGTGGTCGACATGACGAATCACGCCAACGGACTCGTGCTCATCACCGGATCGTCAGGGAGTGGCAAGACCACGACGCTCGCCGCACTTCTCGATCACATCAACCGAACGCGACGCGTCCACATCATTACCATCGAAGACCCGATCGAGTATGTACACGTACCGGCCATGGCGCTCATCCATCAGCGGCAGGTGGGTGTCGACATCGACAGTTTCCAGAGTGCACTGCGCGGCGCGCTGCGAGAGGACCCCGACGTCATCATGGTCGGCGAGATGCGCGACCTGGCAACGACCCAGCTCGCCATCACGGCTGCGGAGACGGGCCATCTCGTGCTGTCCACGATGCACACCAACAGCGCCGCCAAGACCATCGACCGACTCATCGACGCATTTCCCGTCGACCAGCAACCCCAGATTCGTCTGATGCTCAGCGAGTCTCTACGTGGAATCGTCGCGCAGATGCTGGTTCCACGTGTTGACAGTGGCCGGGTACTGGCGTGCGAGGTTCTGCACTCCGTGCCTGCAATCGCCACCATGATTCGCGACAGGCGCAGTTTCCAGATCACGAGCGTGCTTCAGACCAGTCGACCGCTCGGAATGTGCAGCATGGACGACGCCCTCTGTGATCTCTTTCAGAAGGGCATCATCAGTGCATACGACGCCCGTAGCCGCATCCTCGACCCGACGCTTTTCGAGCGTCTGCAACGCGAGGCCGCCGAGCAGGCCAGACAGAAAGCCGGCGTCGAGCAATTCCGCCTTTGATCGTCCACAGGAAGCTGGCGGATGCCCGCCTCCACCCCATACGCCCCTGTGAGCACGCGCGTGTGGGAGACCACGCGCGCACCTCGCTGAGCGGGAGAATCGGAACGGAGTCAATCACCCATGCAGGCAAAGCCCCCGGTGGCCTGGACGGAAGCACACGACTCGACCCCCGACAACAGCAACCACGTCGTTCGTCAGATGGAGATGCAGGTCGACATCGAACTGCCCGACCCGTATACCCTCTACGACCTCATGCTCGCGGTCTTCAACAACGGAGCGTCAGACCTGCACCTCTCCGTCGGTGTTCCCCCCCTCTATCGGGTTCATGGTGAGCTTTTTCGCGCGCACGCTGTTCCGATGACGCAGGAGGCCGCAGAGCACATGTTGCTGCCGCTTGTCTCGGAAGAACAACTTGCAACGTTCCGGCGGATGGGCACCCTTGATTTCTCCTGTGCTTTTGGCGACGTCGGTCGGTTCCGAGGCAACTTCTTTGACCACTATCGAGGAATGGGGGCGGTATTCCGGCTCATCCCCTCCCACGTGCCGTCTCTCGACGACCTCGCCCTGCCCTGCGTGCTGGAAAAAATCGCCGCTCTCCGTTCGGGCCTTGTGCTGGTGACAGGACCGACCGGGTCGGGAAAATCGACCACCATTGCCGCCATGATCAACCACATCAATCACAGCAGGGACGCACACATCATCACCATCGAAGACCCGGTGGAGTACATGCATACCCGCGCCAACTGCCTGATCGATCATCGCGAGATCGGCGTGCACGCGGTTTCTTTTGCGGACGCGCTGGAAGCCTCGATGCGCGAGGACCCGGACATCATCCTGGTCGGTGAGATGCGCGACCTGGAAACGATCTACATGGCCATCAAGGCTGCCGAGACCGGTGTCCTGGTGTTCGGAACCCTGCATACGAACACGGCCGCAAAAACGGTCGACCGCATCGTTGACGTCTTCCCGGCCCGCCAGCAGGATCAGATCCGCGCCATGGTGGCTGAATCGCTCAAAGCCGTGGTTTCCCAGCAGCTTGTCAAGCGCGCCGATGGTCGCGGACGGATTGCCGTGATCGAGATACTCCTCTGGTCGCCGGGTCTTTCGAACCTCATTCGGGAAGGAAAGTCGTCGCAGGTGACCAGTTACATCCAGACCGGGCGCAGCATGGGCATGCAGTCGCTTGACGGAGAACTCATGCGCCTCGTCTCCGAACGGGTCATCACCATGCAATCCGCCCTGGAACGCGCCCAGGATCCCGCAAACCTGGAAAACGCA
>JAJXVI010000068.1:4044-8790 GCA_021782195.1 bacterium
GTCTGAGTCTTCTATCGTCGCGACGCGCGCCACGTTCCACGCGAATGGAAGGCGCTTACGAAGCGCACAGGTCAGCGCGCAGGGTTGCGCCCCTCGGGCGAACTTGCAGGGACGCTTGCGGGGACGCTCGCGGGGACGCTTGCGGGGACGCTTGCGGGGACGCTTGCGCGCCGTCCCCGCGAGCGCCGTCCCCAGCGCACGAGCACGGTCGTGAGTCGGTCGCGCGGACGCCTTCCGTCGCGTCCGCGTGGGGGCGGGCGCCCCGTGCCACTCGGACCGCGCGTCCGGCGAATCACGTCCTCGACTCTTGAGGCGCGGTCAATCGATCGATTATAATTCTTCAAAACGATCGATTGACTGCCCCTTTAGATCGAGGGAGGAACTGCGAAGCCCGCACGACGCTATGCCTGCCATGACCCCATTGCACCGCCTCCCGCGGGTGGTGATTGTCGCCGTTGCCGTAGTGGTGTTGTTCGGAAGTATCTGGTGGTTTTTTGTGCGAACACCGTCGGTGCCGGCCAACATCATCCCGGTGAGTGGTCGCATCGAAGGCGATGAATCGCTTGTCGCAGCGAGGATTTCCGCGCGGGTGCGAAGCATCGCCGTGCGCGAAGGTGACACCGTTGTCAAGGGGCAGGTACTTGCCGTGCTCGACGATGCGCAGGTACGCGCCCGACGAGCACAGGCCAGGGCTGCCCTGGCCAGAGCACACGCGCAGACGCACGCAAGTCAACTGGAAATTTCCATCCTGCGCCAGCAGTTGAAGCAGCGTCAGCTCGCAACAGGCCAGGCACGACTCGACACCAACGGACGCATCGCGCAGGCCGAAGCTCAACTCGATTCTGCAAATGCAAGTCTCGCGCTTGCTCAGGCGCAGGCTGACGCCGCCGCCTGGCAACTCAAAGCGAGGCGAGCACAGCTTGCACAGAGCCGTATCGCGGTCAGGCAGGCAAGACTTGAATCCGAGGGGCGCGTGCAACAGGCGCGAGAAGATCTCGCCAGCACCCAGGCAACGGCGGCCCAGGCCGATGCGCGATTCCAGCAGGCGCGCACAGACGACGCGCGATACCACCAGCTGCTCGCCAACGACGAGGTCTCGCAACGCGACGCCGAGCATTTCCACACCACGGCCATCGCGGCGCGGGCCGAACAGGTGGCCGCGCACCGACAGGTGGAAGCCGCCCGTGGCGTGCTCACCGCAGCCCGGGCACTGCTCTCCAACCCGTCCGTCCGAAAGCTCGGGGTGAGTGCGGCTGCAAGCCAGGTCGAGCAGGCCAGACAAGAGTTCCTGGCTGCACAGGCCGTCGTGTCCGAAGCCAGGGGCCGACGAGCACAGGCCCGAGCGACGCTGACGTCCACGCAAGCCGTGCTCACAAACCCCGCCGTGCGCGCGTCCCAGGTGCGTTCCGTCGAGCATCGCATCGCGCAGGCACAGGCCGATCTTTCCGCGGCCCGTGCCACCGCGCAGGAGGCCCGCGCGCGCGTGGAAGAGTCGGAAGCAGACATGCGCGAACTTCGCGTGCTTGCCCCGTTCAACGGCACGATCGCGACCCGGGTGGCCGAACCCGGCGAAGTGGTCGGTCCAGGAAGCATCATTGTCACCCTTATCGACATGCACCGTCTCTATCTGCGCGCCTTCGTTCCCGAAGGCGAGATAGGACGCGTAAAACTTGGCGCCGGTGCGCACGTGTTTCTTGACTCCGCTCCCCGAACTCCGCTCGAGGCGTACGTATCGCGCGTCGACCCGAAAGCCGCGTTCACTCCCGAGAATACCTATTTTCGAAACGAAAGGGTCAAACAGGTGGTTGGAATCAAGCTCTTGCTGAAAGGCGGCTTCGGATACGCAAAGCCTGGCATGCCTGCGGACGGCGAGGTCCTGACCGGCGGTGCGTGGCCAGGCCAAGAACCGTGGCGGTAGTCTCGGTGCCAGGGCCGCCATTTTCGGAATGAGCCGACCGATAGAGGTATCCGGCCTCGAAAAACGCTACGGAACCACGAACGCGGTACGTGGTATCGATCTTGCCATCGAGCAGGGTGAGGTGTTCGGGATCATCGGTCCGGATGGTGCAGGCAAGACCTCAACGTTTCACGTCTTGAGCGGAGTCATGGAAGCCACGGCCGGCCACGTGAAGGTTCTCGGCGTGTCGGCACGTGAGGCACGGAGTCAGATCGGCTACCTGACCCAGGCATTCAGTCTGTACAGCGACTTGAGCGTGTGGGAAAACGTCCGCTATGCCGGTCAGATACGAAGCCTTCCGGAAACCGTCATTCGGCAGCGCGGTGAGATGTATCTGCAACGCTTTGACCTTGACCGGTTTACAGCCCGACTCGCCGGACGCCTGTCGGGTGGAATGCGACAGAAACTCGCGCTGGCGTGCGCACTGCTTGGCCAACCGCGCGTTCTGCTCCTGGACGAACCGACCACCGGAGTGGACCCGGTATCACGACGCGACTTCTGGGACACCCTGACCCACCTGTCTGGAGAGGGAATGACCATCGTGGTCGCAACCCCGTATCTTGACGAGGCCGAGCGATGCACGCGTGTCGCGCTCATGCACGATGGACGCATCCACGATCAGGGCCCGCCGGCCGAACTTCGCCGCGCACTCGGGATGCAGCGACTGGAAGTGCGCGCAACGAGTTTGAGAGCCGCCGAAGACCTGTTACACCGCATTTCGACCGGAGCCGGCTGCGTGATTCGGGACGTTCAGCGGTTCGGGGACCGCATCGACCTGCTCACCCGAGAACCCGAGGCCGCAGAAGCCACCGCGCGGGCCGCGCTTTCAAGAGCTGGAATCAAGATCGACGAGGTCGAAACCCGTCCGCCGACGCTTGAAAACGTCTTCGTCACGGTGCTGAACGAAGTCGCGCGAATGCCGGTCGACGCGCACACACCGGTTGCCCCCTCCGGTCCCGTCCCCCCGTCCCCCGCCACGTCGGCCGCAAGCGAGAAGGGTTCGCCTCCGGCATCCGGCGCGCCCGAGCGTCGTCCGGGCGAAATCTTGTCCACCGCACCGGGCAAAAGGACAACGCGTGTCGGCGACCCGGCGATTCGTGCCGTGGCGCTGGGTCGAACCTTCGGCAGTTTCCACGCCGTAAAGAACGTCGATCTTGAAATCCACTACGGTGAAATCTACGGTCTCCTCGGAGCGAACGGCGCGGGCAAGACCACCACCATCAAGATGCTCTGCGGACTGGCCGACCAGACGTCGGGCCACGTCTTTCTGGCCGGTGCGCAAGACCGGCACATCCGGACACGCAGCATACGGCAACGCGTCGGCTACATGTCGCAGAAGTTCTCCCTCTACGACGACCTGACCATTGATGAAAACCTTCAGTTCTTTGCCGGTGTCTACGGAATTAGCAGGGCAGTCGCGCGTCAGAAAGCAGAACGCGTGAAAGACTTTGCCGGGCTCAACGGAAAAGGAAACCTCCTGACCGGCTCGCTGCCTGGAGGATGGAAGCAACGCGTTGCCTTCGGGGCCGCGGTCATGCACGAACCGGAAGTTGTCTTTCTCGACGAACCGACTTCCGGAGTCGACCCTATCGCGCGGCGTGCATTCTGGCGCGTGATCAACCAGCTGGCCGATGACGGCGTGGCAGTGCTGGTCACCACCCATTACCTGGAAGAAGCGGAACAGTGCAACCGCCTGGGGTTGATGGTCAGCGGTGAACTGGTCGCCCAGGGGTCCCCTGGCGATCTCAAGGCTTCGTGCAGCGGCGTGCTGCTCGTCCTCGAGACGACCTCCCCGCAGCGCGCTGCAAATCTCCTTCATTCGCATATGGAGCGATGGCGCGTGACGGTCTTCGGCACCCACCTTCACGTGATTGTAGATGAAAAGACCGACGACACCATCCCGGCGCTTGTTGCAGAACTGGGAACGGCGGGAATCAGCGTCTCGCGAGCCAGCGAAGGAAAGGTCTCGCTTGAGGACGTTTTCATCCGGACGGTTGAGAAGGCCCGTCAGGAAGGGAAGGTCGTTGACGAATGAACCGGATTCTTGCACAGGCACAAAAGGAACTCACCCAGATCCTTCGCGACCCGACCGCTCTTACGCTGGCAGCGCTGCTTCCAGTTCTCCTGATGACGCTTCTGGGAAAGTCCATCTCGCTCGAGGTGCGCGACATCCCCGTCGTCATCTGCGACTATGACCAGACTCCGGTGTCGATACGCCTGGCCGATGCATGCCGCGCTTCCCTGACCTTTCGCGTGGTGCCGTGGCCGGTAAACCGAAAACCCACCCTTGCGCTCGACGAGAATTTTGCACGCGCGGTGATTATCATACCGCAACAGTTCGAGCAGGACGTGTGGGCCGGCCGCACCGCGCATCTCCAGATGATGATCGATGCAACCGACGCGAATACCGCGAACGTCCTTCGCGCAAGCATGCGTGCGCTGACACAGCAGTTCAGCGAACGACTGACACACCGCAAGGTTCTTGCAGCGAATGTCCCCGTCACTCCCGAGATTCGGCTCTGGTACAATCCTGGCCGCCGCGATGCTGATTTCATCGGGAGCGGTTCCTTCGTGGTCGCGCTATCGCTGCTCCCCCCGCTGATCGCGGCCCTGGCAATGTCACGAGAGCGGGAGAACAACACCATTCTCGGCGTCTATGCTTCAGGACTGCCGGCCGCAGCGTATCTTTCGGGCAAGTTGCTCGCGTACTCCGCAATCGCGTCAATCGACTGGATCCTCGGTTTTGTGGCGATGCACCTCGTCTTCGGATTGCACCTTCGCGGGGACCC